>JAOPZL010000409.1 GCA_025964175.1 Solirubrobacterales bacterium | reverse complement strand
CGACCAGCCCACCATGCCGGTTCTGGCCATCGTGAAGATCGGCTAGTCCGGATCGTCGCGGGCGGGGGCGTTGCGCGCGCGCGCCGCGTCCCCGCCCGCCCGACTGGTCAGGAAACGAAAAAGCATTCGGTCGCGGTCACTGGTAGTCGTCGTGCCGTGCGCCATCGTCGTTGCACCAGGAGACCGCCATGCCGGTGGCCGACGCAGCCGAGCCTGCCTCGGAACGCAAGAAGCCGCCCCGGGGGGCGGCTTCTCGTGAGGTGGAGACGGCGGGAATCGAACCCGCGTCCGCAATCGCGTGATGAAGGCTTCTACGAGCGTATCCGGCGCTCTGATCTCGCTCCCTGGTCGCTTCGCCGGCGAGGTTCCAGGGAGCCAGCCTCCTGAAGATGTCTCCCCATTGTCAGAGGCGTAACGCCGGGGATGAGCCTGCTGAGTTGATTCCGCTTGCGCGACGGCAGGCAGGCCGCGGGCGAAACCTCGACTCGCTTAGCTAGAAACTAAGCAGCGAGGGCGTACTCGTGAGAGTCCGCACGTATGGTTTTCCCGGTGTTTTACGAGGCCGCCGGGACCTCGGCTCGCAACCAACACCACGAAACCGACCGCGTCGAAGCCAATGTCGTCCCCGTGGTGATGCTGCCCTCTCAGTCTAGCCAACTCAGGCCTACCGCAACAGGCCTCCACGTCGGCCGCGCCGATGCCGACCGCCGCTCGCGCCAGAACCCGGTGTCGGCCGCGTCGGTCATGGGCTCTCCTCCCGCCGCGACAAACGATTTGACAGATAATAGGGACGCCATGGACTGCGTACGCTGCCCGCCATGCGGGTCGCGCTCTTCATCACCTGTCTGAACGACACCATGGCCCCCGAGGCCGGGCGCGCGACGGTCGAGATCCTCGAGCGGCTCGGCCACGAGGTCGTCTTCCCCGAGGCCCAGACCTGCTGCGGCCAGATGCACGCCAACTCCGGCTACCAGACCCAGGCGGTGCCGCTCGCCCGCCGCTTCGTGCGGATCTTCGGCGACCCGTCGCTGCAGGCGATCGTCTCCCCATCGGCGTCGTGCGTCGGAATGGTCCACGACCAGTACCCGCGCCTGGCGCAGCTCGCCGACGACGAGGACCTCGCCCAGCGCGTGGCCGAGATCACCCCGCGCGTCTTCGAGCTCTCGCAGTTCCTCGTCGACGAACTGGGCGTCGAGGACGTCGGCGCCGTCTTCCCCCACCGCGTCACCTACCACCCGACCTGCCACGGGCTGCGCGGCCTCAAGCTCGGCGACGCGCCGCTGAAGCTGCTGCGCAACGTCCGCGACATCGACCTCGTCGAGCTGCCCGAGGCCACCACGTGCTGCGGGTTCGGCGGCACGTTCGCGGTCAAGAACGCCGACACGAGCGCCGCGATGCTCAGCGACAAGCTGCGCGCCGTCCTCGACACGGGCGCCGACGTCTGCACCGCCGGGGACTCCTCGTGCCTGCTGCACATCGGCGGCGGCCTCTCGCGCCAGCGCGCGGGCGTGCGGACCATGCACCTCGCCGAGATCCTGGCCGCCCGATGAGCGCGCCCAAGAGCGAGCGGACCGCGAAGTTCCAGGTCCTCGCGCCGCGCAACCTGGCCAACAGCCAGCAGCGGCGCAACCTGCGCAAGGCGACGACGACCATCCGTGACAAACGCACGCGCACCGTCGCCGAGGTCGACGACTGGGAGGCGCTGCGCGAGGCCGGCGCCCGCATCAAGGAGCGCGCGCTGCGCCATCTCGACGTCCACCTCGAGCAGCTCGAGGCCAGCGTCACCGCGGCCGGCGGCACCGTGCACTGGGCGCGCGACGCCGCGCAGGCCAACGCACTCGTGGCGCAGCTGACGCGCGCGGCGGGCAGCGATGAGGTCATCAAGGTCAAGTCGATGGCCACCGACGAGATCGGCCTCAACGACGCCCTCGCGGCCGAGGGGATCACCGCCCACGAGACCGACCTCGCCGAACTCATCGTGCAGCTCGCCCACGACCGCCCGTCGCACATCCTCGTCCCCGCGATCCACCGCAACCGCGTGGAGATCCGCGACCTCTTCGAGCGCGAGCTCGGTGAGACCGGCCTGTCGACCGAGCCCGCGGAGCTCACGGCAGTGGCGCGCCGGCACCTGCGCGAGCGCTTCCTGAGCGTCGGCGTCGGGGTCAGCGGCGCGAACTTCGCCATCGCGGAGACCGGCGCGATCTGCGTGGTCGAGTCCGAGGGCAACGGGCGCATGTGCACGACGCTCCCGCACACGCTGATCACGGTGATGGGGATCGAGAAGATCCTCCCCCGCTTCGACGACCTCGGCGTGATGCTGCAGCTGCTGCCGCGCTCCTCCACCGCCGAGCGGATGAACCCGTACACATCGCTGTGGACCGGCGTCACGCCCGGCGACGGGCCCCAGGCCTTCCACCTCATCCTGCTCGACAACGGCCGCACCGCCACGCTCGCCGACGAGTTCGGCCGCCAGGCGCTGCGCTGCATCCGCTGCTCGGCGTGCCTCAACGTCTGCCCGGTCTACGAGCGTGCGGGCGGACAGTCCTACGGGAACACCTACCCCGGCCCGATCGGGGCGATCCTCGCGCCGCAGCTCGCCCGACTGAAGGACCACACGTCGCTGCCGTGGGCATCCTCGCTGTGCGGCGCGTGCTACGAGGTCTGCCCGGTCAAGATCGACATCCCCTCGGTGCTCGTCCACCTGCGCGGGCGGATCATCCGCGAGACGAGCGACGGCCCGGCGAGCGAGCGGCTGGCGATGGACGCGATGGCCCGCGTGTTCACCTCGCGCCGGCGCTACGAGCTGGCCCAGAAGGCGGCCCGCACGAGCTCCCGGCCGCTCTCCAAGGACGGCCGGATCGAGGCGCGCCTGCCCGGCCCGCTGAAGGGCTGGACCGAGTTCCGCGACCTCCCGGCGCCGCCGGCACAGACCTTCCGCGACTGGTGGCGAGTGCGTTGAGCGACGCCGACCGCAGCGGCGCGCGTGCCGCGATCCTCGCCGCCATCCGCGCGGCGACACCCGACGTCCCGGCCGACGAGCCGGCGACGTGGACGGCCGAGGAGCCGGCGGGCTTGGCCCCCACCCCCCACGGAGCCCGCGAGGCGGTCTGGCGATCTGAGCACCGTGGTGGTGCGCAGATCGCGAAGCCCCTGGGCGCGGAGGCGCTGCTCGCGCTCGTCGCGGAGCGCATCTCGGACTACCGGGCGACCGTGACGCGGGTCCAGGACGAGGGTGGGATCGCCGATGCCGTCGGCGCCATCCTCATCCGTCACGACGCGCGGCACATCGCCGCGCCGGATGACCTCCCGCCCGACCTCAAGCCGACGCTCCAGGCCGTCCGGCTCTATCCCGACGGCGACCCGCCCCTGCCCAACGACCAGCTCTCCGCGCTCGACGGCGTCCTCACCGGTTGCGCGCTGGCGATCGCCGACACGGGCACGATCGTCCTCGACGCGGGCGTCGGGCAGGGCCGGCGCACGCTCACCCTCCTCCCCGACCTGCACGTCTGCGTGATCCGCGCCGACCAGGTCGTCCACACCGTCCCCGAGGCGATCGCCCGGCTGCGCACCGTCCGCCGTCCGATCACGTTCATCAGCGGTCCCTCGGCGACCTCCGACATCGAGCTTGATCGCGTCGAGGGCGTTCACGGCCCCCGGCGCCTCGAGGTCGTGCTCGCCGGCTGATCGACACCGGACCCGGTCAGAGACCGAGCAGACCCCGCGCGCGCCTGCGGATGATCGCGTGTCCGAGCGGGTTCCAGCCCAGCAGTAGCGCGGGCGGCCCGAGTGCCTGCCGCGACCACGCCCAGAACGAGAACGCGTCGACGTGGTCGACGATCCTCCCGCCGGCGAAGCGGTACTCGCCGTGGATGCGGTTGATCACCGGGCGCCTGGTCGCGGAGAACGTGTAGGTCGCGGTCCAGTCGCCGCTGCCGCGGTCACCGTCGACGACGACGTTGGCCACGGACGCGCGCAGGTCCGTGGACGACGCGGTCAGCGTCCGCCACATCGCCCCGATCTGCGCCCCGCGCAGCTCGCCGAAGGCGGGGTCGCGGAACGTCGCGTCGGGCGCGTAGAGGGCGGCCATCGCGTCGCCGTCGCGGCGGTCCAGCGCGCGGTACAGCTCGCGGATCAGCTCGGCGTTGACGTCGCTCCGCGTGTCGGCGGCCATGGCACGAGCCTACGCCTGCGCGGCGACGTCGCGCCAGTGGCCACTCACCGGCGCCAGGCCGTCGTCGACGACGCGGTTGCGCAGCGTGCCCACCCCCTGCACCGTGACCTCCACGAGATCGCCGTCGTTCAGCAGCAGGGGCGGCGTGCGCGCGTCGCCGACGCCGCCCGGCGTGCCGGTGCAGATGAGGTCGCCGGGCTGCAGGGTCGTCCACGAGGAGATGAAGCCGATCTGGGTCGGCAGGTCGAAGATGAACTGGGTCGTGCGCGCGTGCTGGCGCTGCTGCCCGTTGACCAGCGTCGTCAGCTCGACGTCGGTCGGATCGAGCTCGTCGGTGGTGACGAGCGTCGGCCCGATCGGCAGCGTCGCGTCGAAGTTCTTGCCGGGCGTCCACTGGCCGCCGCGGCGCTGCCAGTCGCGCACCGAGACGTCGTTGGCCGCGGTCACCGCGAAGACGTGGTCCAGCGCGTCGGCCGGGTCGATGTGGCGTCCACCGCGGCCGATCACGACTGCGACCTCGCCCTCGTAGTCGACGCGACCGGCCACCGACGGCCGCTGGATCGGATCGGCGGGCCCGATCACCGTGCTGCCCAGGCGCAGGAAGACCTCGGGCCAGTCGGAGGGCGCACTGGCGAACTCGTCGCGGTGCTCGACGTAGTTGCGCCCGACGCAGAAGATGCGGCCCGGCGCGTCGAGCACGGGGCCGAGGCCGGCGATGTCCGCCGGCTCCGGCGTCCCGGTCGCACCGAGCGCGCGGACCGCGGCGATCGTCTCGTCGCCGGCGGCGAGCAGGCCGCTGAACGTGGACGCGCGATCGTCGTGCAGCGCGGTGGCGACATCGGTCCAGCCGTCGTCGGTCGTGGCGACCACGAGTCGCAGGGCGCCGTCGCGGCGCAGGTGGGCGAGCCTCATGCCCGCCATCCTGCCACGCCCATGATGCCGCGCGTCCCCCGGAAGAAAGGGACGCGGGCCGAGCCGCGGCGGGGGACCTGGTCGACCTGTCGCAAACGCCCTGGCGGGCGGCGCCTGGTGTCCGGTGACGAGGCCTCGCACCCCGGGGCCTCGCTCTTCTCGGCGGCTCGTACCCGCGCCTTCCAGAACCGTACGCCCCCGAACGAACGGCTGTCAAGTGCGGATCCGCATTTCGCCGAGAATGCCGTTCAGGCCGCGAGCGCGAAGCTGCCGTGGGCACCCAGGCGGCGCTCGAGCGCGGCGACGCAGCGGGCGTCGAACTGGGCGCCCGCGCCCTCGCGCAGCAGGCCCAGCGCGCGGTCCTCATCCCAGGCGGGACGGTAGACGCGCGGTGAGACGAGCGCGTCGTACACGTCGGCGACGGCGAGGATGCGGGTCTCGAGATCGATCTCGTCGCCCTGCAGGCCGTCGGGGTAGCCGCTGCCGTCGAGGCGCTCGTGATGGCCGCGGACGGAGCGGCGGATGCGCTGCGGGTAGCCGAGCTCGGCGAGCAGCTCGTCGCCCCACACGGCGTGCATCTGCACGATCGACATCTCCTCGTCGGTCAGCGCGCCCGGCTTCATCAGGATCGCGCTGGGGACCGACAGCTTGCCCATGTCGTGCAGCAGCCCGGCGAGCGCGAGCTCGCGCAGGCGGCCCGGTCCGAGGCCGAGCTCCTCACCGATCAGCACCGCCCACTCCGCGACGCGACGGGTGTGCTGCTCGGTCGAGCCGTCCTTGCTCTCCAGGCGGGCCATCAGCACGCGCACGCGTGGGCCGAGGAAGGTCTCCTCGTGGGCAACGAGGTCGGCGGGCGCGAGGTCGCCGATCGTCGCATGGGAGGGCTGCCCGCGGTAGGCGTCGGCCATCAGCGGCAGGCCGACGAGCGAGATCCCGCCCAGCTCGAGCGCGTGCCCGACCCAGAACGCCCAGCCGCCAGGGCCGATCAGCAGCTGCGGCACGAGCGCGCAGCCGAGCCACACGACGCCGATGAAGACGCACAGGTCGGCGCCGCGCCGGGTCAGCGCGAAGGTCCAGACGGTGCGCCACGCGACGATGCCGAAGAAGACCAGGCCCGCGAGCATCAGCGCGATGGCCAGCGGGCCGCCGGGCTCGGGCAGCGAGGGCAGCAGCCCGGGGTTGGTCAGGGCGAGCCCGCCCAGGCCGGCGATGATCGCCAGCAGCGCCGCGTAGCCGAGCGCGATACGGCCGACGTGGTCCGCGGCGTTCAGGCGCGGCGCGGCCGCGAGCGTCAGCAGTGCGCCGCCGAGCGGCAGCGCGAGCCCGCCGGCCAGCGCGATCACGCCGTTGGGCGCGAAGAGCACCCCGGGCGTGGCCAGGCCGTGCAGCGCGAGCAGCAGCGACATGACGGCGAACGCGCCTCCGGACAGCGCGGCGCGCGCGTCGCGGGTGCGGACGCCGGCGATAAGCAGCCCGACCGAGGCGACGGCGGCGATGCCCGCCCCGATCGCCATCGTCAACAGGTGGAAGTCGGGGGTGACGCCCGCATGGCCCTCCTCGGCGGAGACGTGCAGGGCGGCCGCGGGGAGCACGGCCGCCGCCGCGACGAGCAGCAGGTACGACCGGATGTGGCTCTGCAGCAACCGGTGCATGTTCGGGTAGTCGGCGCCTTCCGCGTTCGGTTGAGTCTTCTACGGTGTGAGCAGTGAGCGAGCCCCCCACCGGACGCACGGGCAGGACCAGCGCCCAGGCTCGCGCCGCCGCCCGCGCGGCACTCCACGTCCGCTTCGGTCGCGGTGGCTGGACCCGACCGGTGATGACCGCGGTCTGCATGGCGGTCCCGCTCGCCGCGGGCGTCATCGCGGGACACCCGTCGTGGGGGATGATCGCCTCGCTGGGCGCGTTCACCGGCTTCTACGCCCACTCCGAGCCCTATCGCTACCGCGCGCGGCTCCTCGCCGGCCTGGCGCTGGCGCTCACGCTGGCCGCGGTGGCCGGGACGCTGGCGTCGGGTTCGGTGGTGGCGTCGGTGGCCGTGACCGGCGCGGTCGCGGCAGCGGGCACCGTGATCTGCATCGCGCTGCAGACCGGTCCGCCGCGCGAGCACTTCCTCGTCCTCGTCACGCTGATGACCTCGTCGCTGCCGCTGGCGCCCGCGGGCGCGCCGGCCCGCGGCGGGCTGATGCTCGCCGGCGGCGCGGTGGCGTGGCTGGTCGTGATGTCGGGCTGGCTGCGCGACCGCTCGGCCCCCGAGCGCAACGCGGTGGCGACGGCATTCGAGCGCGTCGC
>JAOPZL010000404.1 GCA_025964175.1 Solirubrobacterales bacterium | reverse complement strand
CGCCGACGCCGGGGCGGTCCGGCCCGAGCCGACGCCGACCGCGTCCGGCGCCACGACCCCCGTCCCCTCCGCCGCCCCGGACACGACCGACCCCGTCGAGGCGCTCACCACGCACCACGCCGCGGGGTCGGGCAGCGAGCCGGTGTCCAGGCGGACCGCCGGCGGCGACGACGCCGCGCAGCCCGCCGCGGACGAGCACCCCACGACGACCTCGTGAGCACGCCCGAGGGCCAGGAGCCGGCCTTCCGCTGCCCGCGCTGCGGCGCCGACCTCGCGCCCGATCAGGACTGGTGCCTGAACTGCGGCACGGCCGCGCGCACGACGATCGCCGCGACCCCGAACTGGCGCCTCCCGCTGGCGCTGATCGGCGTGATCGCCGTCCTCTGCGGCGGCGCGCTGGCCTGGGCGTTCGTCGAGTTGACGAACAACGACGCCGCCGTCAAGGCCGCCACCGCGAAGGTGACGCAGACGACGACCGCCACGACGGTCGCGCCGCCCTCCACGGTGGCCCCGACGCCGGCCCCCGGGGCGGCCACGTCCGGCACCCCGGCGCCGGTGGTCCCGCCCGGCGGGTAGGCCGCCTCAGACGAGAGGTCCCCCCGGGCTCGCCGGGCCGGGGACCGCCTCAGGCCGCCGGCGAGTGCCCGAGCGCCGGCCAGATCGACTTCGCCAGCCGCTCCTGGGCGCGCAGCGCGAGGCCGTGCATGGGAATCGCCGCGACCGCGACGCCCACGCCCGCGGCGCCCGGCTCCGCGGCGGCGCCCCACACCGTCAGCACCTCGCACACCGACCGTGCCAGCGCGTCGACCTCGTAGCCGCCCTCGAGCACGCCGGCGAACGGGATCCCGCGTGCCCGGCAGGCCGACGCCACGAGCCCCGCCATCGTCGCGAACCCGGCGTCGGTCACCTCGCAGGACGCCAGCGGATCGTGCGCGTGGGCGTCGAACCCGGCCGACACCAGCACCAGCTGCGGCTCGTAGGCCGCGATCAGCGGCACCGCGACGTGGGCGATCATCGCGGTCCAGACGTCGTCGCCGGAGCCGCCCGGGACGGGCAGGTTGACCGTGTACCCCTCGCCGGGGCCGGCGCCGTTGTCGTGCATCGAGCCGGTCCCGGGATAGAGCGGCGACTCGTGGATCGAGACGAACAGGACCTCGTCGGTCTCGTGGAAGATGTCGTTGGTCCCGTTGCCGTGGTGGACGTCGCAGTCGTGGATCAGCACCCGCTCCAGGCCGAGCTCGCGCAGCGCGTGCTGGGCGGCGATGGCGACGTTGTCGAACAGGCAGAACCCCCTCGACCGCGCGGCCTCGGCGTGGTGGCCGGGCGGGCGGTGGACGCTGAACGCGGCGGGCGCACCACCGCAGACGACGAGCTCGGTGGCGGCGACCGCGCCGCCGGCCGCGTACAGCGCCGCGTCCCACGAGGCGGGCACGACGACGGTGTCGGCGTCGATGCGCCCGCCGCCGCTCTCGCAGAGCCGCCGGATCGCCGCGACGTGGCCGGCAGGATGGATGCGCTCCAGCTGCTCCGGCGTCGCCGCCGGCGACAGCCGCCGGTCCCAGCCCAGGCCCCCGCGGCGGTCGAGCTCACGATCGATCGCGACGATCCGCTCCGCCCGCTCGGGATGCGGGCCGGGGTCGTGGGCCAACGAGGATGGGTGGCTGAGGAGGACCGGTGGGGCCACGGCGGCTACGGTACCGGCGCGATGACGATTGCCGCCGCGACGCCCGTACACCGTGCCGACCTCGTCGTCGTCGGCGCCGGGGCGGCCGGGTTGTTCACCGCCCTGACCGCCGCGCAGGCCGGCGCCCGCGTCGCGCTGGTCAGCGCCACGCCGCTGGCCCGCACGGCCAGCTACTGGGCCCAAGGCGGCCTCGCCGCGGCGCTCGCGGCCGACGACTCGCCCGCGATGCACCTCCAGGACACCGAGCGCGCGGGACGCGATCTCGTTCGCCGCTCGGCCGCCGAGGTGCTCTGCGAGGAGGCGCCGGCCCGCGTCCACGAGCTGGTCGGGATGGGCGTCGCGTTCGACGCCGATCGCAACGGCAACTTCTCCCTCGGCCTGGAGGGCGGCCACTCGATCCGCCGCATCGTCCACGCGGGCGGCAGCGCGACCGGTCGGCGCCTCGTGCGCCAGCTGTCGGCGCTGGCGGTCGAGCACCCGCGCATCGACGTCCTGGAGGGCTCGCGCGCCGCCGCGATCTGGACCGACCAGGACACCGGCGCCTGCCGCGGCCTCGTGCTGGAGGACGGACGCGCGCTCGCCACCCGCGGCGTCGTCCTGTGCACCGGCGGCACGGCGGCGCTGTGGTCGCGCACGACGAACCCGCCGGGCTCGCTGGGCAGCGGCCTGATGCTCGCCCACCACGCCGGAGCCGCGCTCGCCGACCTGGAGTTCATGCAGTTCCACCCGACCGCGGTGACCGGTGTCGGCGGCCGCGAGGGCTTCCTGATCACGGAGGCCATCCGGGGCGAGGGCGCGACGCTGCACGGCGCCGACGGCGAGCGCTTCGTCGACGAGCTGCAGCCGCGCGACGAGGTCTCGCGGGCCGTCTTCGCCGAGATGGCGCGCACCGGGGCGTCGTCGGTCGGGCTGGACATGACGGCGATCGACCCGGCGCTCTTCCCCAACGTCGTCGCGGCGCTGCGCGAGTCGGGCCTGGACGCGACCGCGGAGCGCATCCCCGTCGCGCCGGCCGCCCACTACGGGATGGGCGGGATCGTCACCGACCTCGTCGGCCGCTCGACCGTCCCCGGCCTCTACGCGGTCGGGGAGGCCGCCTGCACGGGCCTGCACGGAGCCAACCGCCTCGCCTCCAACTCGCTCAGCGAGTGCTGCGTCTTCGGCCGTCGCGCGGCGCTCGCCGTCCTCGACGATCCGGTGCCCGCGAGCGCGTCGCAGCCGCCCGAGCCCACCCCGCTCCCGGTGCCCGGACGCGAGACGCAGGACGCGTTGTGGCGCAATGCCGGTCTGGTCCGCTCGCGCGAGGACCTGGCCACGCTGCTGCTCGATCCGTATCCCCTGGCGCGCCTCATCGGAGCCTGCGCGCTGCTGCGCGAAGAGTCCCGGGGGGCGCATTGGCGCAGCGATTTCCCGGACCGCGACCCGGGTCTGGACCACAGGCACTCGGTCGTCGATCCGGGGGCCCGGCCGGCCTTCGCTCACTGGGCCTGAAAACGGTCCTTAACGCGAACTCAACACTCCTCAGGTTTCTCTTCACACAGAACGTGCACCCTGGTGTGCACCGTTGGCAGAGATTCGCGACGCAAGGAGCGAAGGGTTCGCATGTATCAATTCAGCCGCGTCATCTATCGGGAGCTTGCCCCGTACATGGACGCGCACGCCCCCAATCACGGGGGTGATCCGCATGCCGAGGTGCTGCATGCGTGCGAGTGCACGCTGGAGCGCCTGGCCAACGACCGGCACTACTTCGCGCGACCAGCTCGAACGCTGTTCAACGACATCCGGATGTACTTCCCGATGTCACAGCAGGCGCGCGTCTGCCAGACGGTGACCCGGGTCATCGCGCTGGCCGAGGACTGGCTCGACAACCAGCCGCGCCGCGGATACGACATCCACGGCAACCCGCTGCAGTGCCGCGCGACGACGCGCAAGGGCAGCGCGTGCCAGCGCATGCCGCTGCCGCGCAACGGCTACTGCCCGTCGCACCAGCACCTCGCCGAGACCGAGACAGGCGCCGAGGAGGCGGCCGAACTGGTAGCCGCCTAGGACGACCGGGAGGACGGCCGCGCCACGGCACGATTAGGGTGGCGCGATGCTGCTGCTCGGCGACGACGTTGGCGGGTCCGCTCCGGTTGCCTTGCTCGGTGTCGACGTCGGAGGGACCTTCACCGATGCGGTGCTGGCCCTCGACGGACGCCTGGTCACGGCCAAGGCCCCGACCACGCCCGAGGACCAGTCCGCCGGGGTGATGGCGGCGATCTCGGCCGCCCTGCAGCGAGCCGGGCGCGAGCCGGGCGACGTCGATGCGTTCGCCCACGGGATGACCGTGGCGACGAACGCACTGCTCGAGGGCCACGGCGCGCGCACCGCCCTGCTGGCCACCGAGGGCTTCACCGACGTCGTCGCGCTCGGGCGCCAGGCGCGGGCCGACCTGTACCGCCTGTGCGCGGCCCGCCCCGCGCCGCTGGTTCCGCCCGAGCGCCGCATCCCGGTGCCCGAGCGGGCGGGCCCGGACCGGATCGAGCGTGCGCTCACGGCCGAGGCGATCGAGACCGTCCTGGACGCCCTCGCCGCCACCAAGCCCGAGGCCGTCGCCGTCGTCCTGCTGCACTCCTACGCCCATCCCGAGCACGAACGCGCGCTCGGCGAGGCGATCGCCCGCCGCCTGCCCGACGTCCACGTCTCGCTCTCGCACGACGTCGTCGGCACCTTTCGCGAGTACGAGCGCGCCGCGACGACCGAGGTCGACGCCGCCCTGTCACCGCTGCTGCGCGCCTACCTCGGCGAGCTGGCGCGGCGGACCGCCGACGCCGGCCTCCCCCAGCCCCAGATCATGCAGTCCAGCGGCGGCTTGGCCCCACTGGAGACCGCCGCCGCGCACGCCGCCCTGACCGTCCTCTCGGGACCGGCCGGTGGTGCCGCCGCGGCCGCGCTGATCGCCGCCCAGACGGGCATCGGCGACCTGCTGTGCTTCGACATGGGCGGGACCTCGTGCGACGTCTGCGTCGTCGACGACGGAGCCGTGCGCGAGACCGCCGGACGGGAGGTCGGCGGCCGGCCGCTCGCCCTGGCGATGGTCGACATCCACACCGTCGGCGCGGGCGGCGGCTCGATCGCGTGGCGGGACGCGGGTGGCGCGCTGCGCGTCGGGCCGCGGTCGGCGGGCGCGGATCCTGGGCCGGCGTGTTACGGGCGGGGTGGCGGCGAGCCGACGGTCACGGACGCGAACGCGGTGCTGGGGCATCTGTCGGTCGAGCGCCCGCTGGCCGGCGGGGTCCGGCTGGACGTGGAGGCGGCGGAGCGAGCGGTGGGGGCGCTCGCTCGCGAGCTGGGGCTGTCGGACGCGCACGCGTGCGCGGAGGGAGTAGTGCGCGTCGCGAACACCGAGATGGTGCGGGCGCTGCGCGTCGTGACGGTGGAGCGCGGGATCGACCCGCGCCGCTTCGCGCTGCTGGCCTTCGGCGGCGCGGGACCGCTGCACGCGGCGGCGATCGCCGAGGAGCTGGGGATCACGCGGATCGT
>JAOPZL010000376.1 GCA_025964175.1 Solirubrobacterales bacterium | reverse complement strand
TCGTCCTCGTGCATCCACATGAAGCCGGTGGCGAGCCGTTCGCCGAGGGCGTCCAGCAACGGCTGCCAGCGGGGGGTCTCGTGCTGAGCGTGGCAGGCGGGCTGGGCCGGGCAGGTCGTGGTCATGGAGCCGAGGCTTGCGCGAGTCGTGTCACGCCTCAAGACGCGTTCGCGACGGTTCTGCGACAGGAGTGCGCAGGAACGGCCCGGGGGCGAGAAACCGCCGCACCGGCGCTTGGATCGCCATGGGAATCACCAGTCCCCCTCCCGCCGAACCCGCCCGCGACGTGGCCCGGGCGACGATCGACTTCCTCCAGGCCACGCTCGAGCGGACCGATCACGACCTCCGCGCCGCGTCCCGCCGCGCCAGGGGACGCGGGCGAGCCAGGGCCCGAGCGCGACGATGAGCGGCGGAGCCGTCCGCCGGCGCCATCACCATCTCCGTCCATGAGCTGGCACATGCGACGCCTCGCAGCGTTCGACGTGGAGACGACGGGCATCGACTGCCAGTCGGATCGCATCGTCACCGCGGCGATCTGCCTCGCGGGCGGGGACCGGCCGGTGGAGAGCTACTCGTGGCTGGTCGACCCCGGCGTCGAGATCCCCGAGGGCGCGACCGCCGTGCACGGCATCACCACCGAGCAGGCGCGCGCCGAGGGCCGCGACCCGGCCGAGGCCATCGCCGAGATCACCGCCGTGCTCGCCGACCAGATGGGCTGCGGCGTCCCGGTCATCGCCTTCAACGCCCGCTTCGACCTGACCTGCCTCGACCGCGAGGCGCGCCGCCACGGGATCCGCCCGCTCGTGGACCGCGTCGGCGGCCCCGAGAACATGATCGTCGTGGACCCGTTCGTGCTCGACAAGCAGTACGACCGCTTCCGGCGGGGCAAGCGCACGCTCGGCGCCGTGTGCGAGCACTACCGCGTCCGGCTGGACGCCGCGCATGCCGCGGGAGCCGACGCGCTGGCCGCCGCCCGTGTCGCGTGGCGGCTGGGGCAGACGATCGCCGAGCTGCGCGAGCTCGATCTCCGCGACCTCCACGGCCGCCAGGTCCTGTGGGCCGCCGAGCAGGCCGCGTCGCTGGAGGAGTACTTCCGCGAGCAGGGCCGCGACGAGGCGATCGAGCGCGCCTGGCCGATCATCCCCGCGGAGATCGCCGCGCTCGCGGCCTGACTCTCAGGCCGCCGACAGCGTCAGCCAGAAGCGGCTGCCGGCGCCGGGCGTCGACTCCACGCCCATCGTGCCGCCCAGGCGGCGCACGATGCGCTCGCAGATCGCCAGCCCCAGTCCCGTCCCCGGGCGGGGGGCGACTCCGTCGCCGCGCTGGAACGGAGCGAAGATGCGCTCCTGGTCCTCGTCCGCGATGCCGACGCCGTCGTCGGCCACCACGATCCGCCAGTCGGCGTTCTCGCGCCGCGCGCTGATCTCGACTCGCGGCCGCGCCGGTCCGCCGAACTTGATGCCGTTCACGATCAGGTTCTGGAGCACGAGCTCGACGTCGGAGCGATCGGCGAGCACGCGGACCCCCGGGCCGACCGCCACGACGATCTCCGCCTCCTGGTGGGCGATCGCGGCGGCCAGGTCGGCGATCACGACGTGGCAGCACTCGGCCACGTCGATCGCCTCGGTGGCGCGGGCATGGACGCCGGCGCGCGCGTAGTCGAGCAGCGTCCCGATGAGCCGCTGCATGCGCTCGGTCGACGAGGTGATGTGGCTGAGGAACTCCTGGGCCTGCGGCGAGAGCTCGTCGCCGTGGCGCGAGGCGAGCAGCTGGGCGAACCCGGAGACCGTCGTGAGCGGCTCGCTGAGGTCGTGGGCGGCGACGATGGCGAAGCGGTCGAGCTCCTCGTTGTTGCGGCGCAGGTCGTCGTGGGCGGCGTGCAGCGCCTGCTCGGCCGCGCGACGCTCGGTCAGGTCACGCGTGACCTTGGCGTAGCCGACGTGCTCGCCCTTGTCGTTGCGCACGGTGGTCATCACGATGTTGGCCCAGAAGCGCGCGCCGTCGCGGCGCACGCGCCAGCCCTCCTCTTCGTAGCGGCCGTCGCGCAGCGCGCCGGAGAGGACCTCGGCGGGGTGGCCGCGCTCGCGGTCGATGGCGGTGAAGAAGCGCTCGTAGGGCTGGCCGATGATCTGGTCGGCGCGGTAGCCCTTGATCCGCTCCGCCCCGCGGTTCCACGTCGCGACGTGGCCCGATGCGTCGAGCAGGAAGATCGCGTAGTCGCTGACGGAGTCCATGAGCAGCTCGAGCTGGTCGGAGACCCTGGCCTGGGAACGGCCTGACATGGGGTCCGACGGTACCGGTCCGCCGGACCCCGATGTGCCCAGGTCAGCCGCCGACGCGCTGCGCGAGCGTCTGGCTGCGGATGATGCGGCCGGTCGTGCGCGTGTTGCCGGCGCTGTCCTTGACCGTCGTCTGGACGCTGATGCGCAGCGTGCCGCGCCGGTTGACCAGCGCCTTGCCCGACGCGTCCAGCGGGATCGAGACGTCGGCCGAGCCCGGACCGCCGACGACCTGCCCGGTCGCCGTGCCCAGTGACGTCGTCGTGTCGTCGATGTGCGCCTCGACCGAGATCGTGCACGCCTCGTCACACGCGACCTTGATCGGCAGGCCCTTGTCCAGGAGCGTCGACTCCAGCAGCGTGCTCGAGAGATCCTCGACCACGTTGGGCGCGGAGCGATCGTCGGAGATCGGGCCCAGCGCCGCGATCGAGACGACCGGGTGCGCGCCCGACTGCGTGTTGACGGGCCGGGTGGCGATCGCGCCGACGGCGGTCGCCGCGCCGGTGGTGAGGTTCACGGTGAACAGCTCCGGGTTGGTCTGCCCGGCGCGCCGCAGCGCCGCGTAGGCGACGCCGCCGGGGGCGACGGAGAAGCCGCCCGGACCGGTGACGTCGACGCCGAGCGCGCCGACCGTGGTCAGCGTGCCCGCGTTGGGCGGGTTCTGGGTGACGAGCGTGTCGCGCGCCTGGTCGATGTCGTAGAGCGTCGTGGTCGACGCGCCCGGGACCCGGTTGGTGTACCCGGCGGCGATCACGCTCGGCGCCGAGCCGGCGCCGGGGTCGCCGGCCGCGTACTGCAGCGTCGCGTCGACCCCGAGGACCTGGCCCGTGTCCGGGCTGATGCGCAGGTTCTGGCGATTGTCGGTGACGGCGCGAAGCGCGTCGGCGACCGGGTTGGTCCCGAAGCCGAAGCCGGCGCCGTCCAGCAGCGGGTTGAACGGGTCGCCGACGGCGGCGGCCGCGCCGGAGCCGAGGTCGACCCGGTAGATCCGGCTCGTCCTCCCCAGCGCATAGAGCGCCCCGGTGGCGGGGCGCGAGTCCAGGCCGACGAGCTTCTCGCCCGACGGCAGGCCGCTGACGGGCACGCTGAACTGGACGTTCCCCGGGCTGTCGGAGCGGAACAGCACGATCTGGTTGTCATCCGTGACACCGGCGATCTGATCGGCGGCGAGGGCGCCGGCGGGCACGGCCAGGCTTCCGGCCAGGCATGCCGTGGCGACGGCGAGACGCAGTGGTCTCATGAGACTCCTCAGGTTGCGAACGGGACGGTGTTGCCTCTTCGAACACGCCCTCGACCGCCACGGTTTCGGTCCCCGGCGAGATCGGGCTCCGAGACGCTCTGTCATCGATCCGCGATCGCAGGCACCGCGGCCGACACGCGCGCCTACCATGGGAGATCGATGGCGCCGATCCCTCCGGGAGAGCTCGGTCCGACCGGCGGCTGCGCCCCGATCGCCGTCGACGACGGCCGCTCCCACGACCCGCGCGACGACGGCCTCACCCTCGACCGCCTCGCTCCCGGCGAGCCGGTCCAGGTCCTCGCCCTGCGCGACTGGTCCAACGCGGGGTCGGTCCGCGAGCCCCATCGCCACGACTACCACGAGCTGCTCTGGATCGGCGCCGGGTCCGGGCACCACCTGCTCGACGGCGAGCGGATCCCCGTGCGCCCGGGCACGGCGATGCTCATCGGCCGCGGCCAGGTGCACGTCTTTGAGGAGGCGCGCGACGTCACCGCGATCGCCCTGCGCTTCCGCGAGGAGGTGGTGCTCGACGACACGCCGGGCTGGCTGCTGGCCGGTCGCGGCGGGCGAACGGTCTCGGTCCCCGCCACCGAGGGCGCGCGGCTGGAGGAGCTCGCCGCGATGCTCGCGGCCGAGACGCGCCGGCCGCCCGACCGGCGCTCGGCCGAGCTGGAGCGCCACCTCGTCTCGGTCGCGCTGCTGTGGTTCGAGCGCTGGTACGACGCGATGCGCACCGAGCGCCGTGATGCCGACGACGCCGAGGTCCAGCTGCAGCGCCGCTTCGCCACGCTGCTGGAAGGCGACTTCGCCGCGCATCACGACGCCGCCCACTACGCCGACGCGCTCGCGGTGCCGGCCGCCGCGCTCTCCCGGGCCCTGTCGCGCGTCACCGGTCGCGCGACGAAGGAGCTGATCCTCGACCGCGTCATGCTCGAGGCGGCGCGGCTGCTGCGCTACAGCGACCTGACGATCGGCGAGATCGCCCATCGCGTCGGCTTCGGCGACCAGCTCTACTTCTCGCGGGCCTTCAAGCGCCGCTTCGATCTCGCGCCGATGGCCTACCGCCACGAGGCGCGCGGCGAGGGAAGCGGGATGTCCATGGATGCGTGAGCAAATCCCATTCCGTTGTCGGTGCAACTACTGCACACTGAAGTCATGAACCTCGGACCCACCCACCTGATCGTCTCGCACCTCGATCGGTCCGTCGCCTTCTACCAGGACGCGATCGGACTCCAGGTGCACCGCCGCGACGACGACGAGGCCGTGCTCGGTGCCGGCGAGGACGACGTGCTCGTCCTGCGCCAGCAACCCGGCGCCCGCCCGGCCGGCCGTCACGCCGGCCTCTACCACGTCGCCCTGCTCTTCCCCACGCGCGAGGAGCTCGCCCGCGCCGTCCACCGCCTCGCCGTGACCCGCACCCCCATCGAGGGCGCCTCCGACCACGGCGTCTCCGAAGCCGTCTACCTCCCCGACCCCGACGGCAACGGCATCGAGCTCTACGCCGACCGCCCCCGCGACCAGTGGCCGACCCCCGAGCCGGGCGAGAAGATCGCCATGTTCACGGCGCCGCTGGATCTCCACGCGCTGCTCGGCATCCTCGGCGACGAGCCGCTGATCCCGCGCGCCGCGCCGGGGCTGACGGTCGGGCACATGCACCTGCACGTCTCCGACCTCGACGCCGCCGTCGAGTTCTACACCCGCGAGCTCGGCCTCGACGTGATGACCACGATGGGCGGCGTCGCCGCGTTCCTCTCCTGGGACGGCTATCACCACCATCTCGGCCTGAACACCTGGCGCGGGGTCGGCATCCCCGACAAGCCCGACGACGCGGTCGGCCTCGACTCCTTCACCGTCGTCGGCGTCGATGGCGTCGAGCGCCGCGTGCAGGATCCGTCCGGCAACGTGGTGCTCCTCACCGCGGGCCGTCCGGTCACCGCCTAGCGCAGCCGCCGCGACGACCGCGGGCCCCGCGGCGCGCGCGGCGCCCAGCCCTCAGGCCAGCCACTCCACGAGCAGGTCCTCGACCTGCTCGTGGTTGAGCAGCGCGAGGTGATCGGCGGGCGCGACGTGGTGCAGGTCCTCCTCGGCGAAGCCGATCCGGCGCCTGCCGCCGCCGTGGGCGCTGGGCAGCAGTACGAGCGCGTCGCCCAGCGCGCGGGAGAGCGGGTGGCGATCGGTGGCGCCGAGGGTCGCGGCCACCGCGTAGTGGCGGGCCCCGTCGTGCAGCGCGACCGCCGTGCGGCCGTCGCGCAGCAGGGCGTCCGGCTCGGCGCCCGTCCAGTCGGCGTCGGTGATCGCGCCGTAGCGCAGGTCCTTGATGCCGGCCGAGCGCGCCTCCAGCACCGTCGCCAGCGGCGCGCCCTCCGGCGTGCGGCGCAACAGCCAGCCGAAGACGTTGGTCGCCTGTTCGAGGGGCGCGCCGTGGTGCGGGGTGCCGAGCGAGACGGTCACGGCCAGGCGATCGATCCACGCCGCGTCGTCGGCCACGCCCACATGGCAGGCCGCGCGGACGATCAGCCCGCCCATCGAGTGCCCGACGAGATCCAGCCGCCGCAGCGGTACGGGCCAGGCGGCGGTCAGCTCCTGGAGCAGCGTCGCGAGCAGCCGGCCGTTGTGGGAGATGTGCAGGCCGCTGTTGAAGCGCACGAAGACGGCGGTCGTGCCGTGATCGGCGGCGAGCCGGGTCGCGTACGTCCCGCCGCGCCGGGCCTCGCGCCGGCGCCAGGCGTCGTCGGTCTCGCAGAGTCCGTGGACGAAGACGACGACGCGCTCCCCGGCCTCGGGAAACGCCTGCGCCAGTGCCTCGGGGGAGAGCTCGACGTCGCGGCCACCGCGGCGCACGGCCATCGTCACGGCCAGCGGGCTGCCGGTCGCGGCGAGGCGGTCGCCGATCACGCCGTTCAGCGCCGACTGGGCCAGCGCGCCGCGCGGCGACGCCGACAGCTCGCGCTGCGGGCC
>JAOPZL010000303.1 GCA_025964175.1 Solirubrobacterales bacterium | reverse complement strand
AGCCGAGCCCAGTCGGCGGTCATCGCGTCGTCGCTGGTGACGGCACGGATGACGACCACGTAGCCGTACGTGCGCTCGTCGCCCTGGACGCCCACGGTGCGGACATCGGGCAGCACGCAGAACGACTGCCACAGCTCGCGGTACAGGCCGGCCTTGCGGATCTCGTCCTGCAGGATCGCGTCGGCATCGCGCAGGACGTCCAGGCGCGCCTTCGTCGCCTCGCCGCCGACCACGCGGATGGCCAGGCCCGGGCCCGGGAAGGGCTGGCGCCAGACCAGGCGCTCGGGCAGGCCGAGCTCGGCACCCACGGCGCGGACCTCGTCCTTGAACAGCGCCCGCAGCGGCTCGACGAGCTCGAACTCGAGGTCGTCGGGCAGGCCGCCGACGTTGTGGTGCGACTTGATCGTCGCCGCCCCGGTGCCGCAGCCGGACTCGATCACGTCGGAGTAGAGCGTCCCCTGCACGAGGAACTTCGCCCCGTGCAGCTTCAGCGCCTCCTCCTCGAAGACGCGGATGAACTCGGCGCCGATCGCCTTGCGCTTGGCCTCGGGCTCGGTGACGCCCTTGAGCTTGGACAGGAAGCGCTCCTCGGCGTCCACGGCCACGAGCGGGACCTTGAAGTAGTCGCGGAAGGCCGAGATCACCTGCTCGCCCTCGTTCTTGCGCATGAGGCCGTGATCGACGAAGACGCAGGTCAGCTGGTCGCCGATGGCGCGATGCACGAGCAGCGCGGCGACCGACGAGTCGACGCCGCCGGAGAGGCCGCAGATGACGCGGCTGTCACCGACCTGGGCGCGGATGCGCTCGATCTGCTCGTCGACGATGTTGGCCGCCGACCAGTTCGTCTCGCAGCCGCAGATATCGACGAGGAAGGTCTTCAGCACCTGCTGGCCGTACGGCGTATGGACGACCTCGGGATGGAACTGGATCCCGTAGATCCCGCGATCGACGTCCTCGAGCGCCGCCACCGGCGACGCGGTCGACGAGGCGAGCGCGGTGAACCCGGGCGGCGGGGCGAAGACGGTGTCGCGGTGCGACATCCAGCAGGCCTGCTCGTCGGGGGTCCCGGCCAGCAGCCGGCCGTGGTCCTTCACCGAGAGCGTCGAGCGGCCGAACTCGCCCACCTCGGCGCCCTCGACCTGTCCGCCGAGCTCCCGGGCGATCAGCTGCATGCCGTAACAGATGCCGAGCACGGGGATCCCGAGCTCGAGCAGCTCCTTCTCCAGCTTCGGCGCCCCGTCGGCGTACACCGACGCCGGACCGCCGGACAGGATGAGGCCCTTGGGCTTGCGCTTGCGGACCTCCTCCAGACCGACGTGGTGCGGCAGCAGCTCGGAGTACACGCCGCACTCGCGCACGCGGCGCGCGATCAGCTGCGAGTACTGCCCGCCGAAGTCGAGGACGACGACCTCGTCGACCGCCAGCGGGGTCGGGACGTCGAGCGTGGACTCCTCGACGAACTCCGTCGCGGCCGTCGCGGCGGTGACGATGCTGTCGTGGGAAGCACTCATGAGGCCTCGGCGCCCGCGCACGCGAGCCCCTGGCGAGCTCGCGCCTGAGACGCGAGCCCCTCGGGCGAGCTTCTCACGCCTCCTGCAGCGCCTTCTCGGCAGCGCCGTTGCTGTTGCTCGGCGCGTGCGCCGAGACCGACGAGCCGCGGGCCCCCATACCGACGCCCTGCGCCGTCTGGAGCAGCTTGCCCTCGGTCTGCAGCGACGGAGCGATCATCAGCTCGGCCCGGTTGAACTCGGCGATGTCGCGGTATCCGGTGGTCGCCATCGAGGTCTTCAGCGCGCCCATCAGGTTGAACGTGCCGTCGTTCTCGCGAGCCGGGCCCGTGAGGATGTCCTGCAGCGAGCCGTTCTGCACCGTCTGCACCCGCGCGCCGCGCGGGAGGGTCGGGTGGAACGTCGCCATGCCCCAGTGGTAGCCGTGGCCGGGCGCCTCGTAGGCGCGGGCCAGCGGCGAGCCGACCATGACGGCGTCGGCGCCGCAGGCGATCGCCTTGGCGACGTCGCCACCGGTGCGCATGCCGCCGTCGGCGATGACCTGGCAGTACTCGCCGGTCTCGAGCATGTGCTGCGAGCGGGCGGCGGCCACGTCGGCGATCGCCGTGGCCTGCGGGACGCCGATGCCGAGCACGCCGCGCGTGGTGCACGCCGCGCCGGGGCCGACGCCGACGAGCACGCCGGCCGCGCCGGTGCGCATGAGGTGGAGGCCCGTGTGGTAGCTGGCACATCCGCCGACGACGACGGGGACCGGCACCTCGCGACAGAACTCCTTGAGGTTCAGCGGCGGGCGCGACTCGTCGAGCGAGACGTGCTCGGCCGAGACGACGGTGCCCTGGACGACGAGGATGTCGAGGCCGGCGTCGAGCGCCAGCTCGAAGTGCTCGCGCACCTTCTGCGGGGTCAGCGACGCGGCGGCGACGACGCCGTGCGCCTTGATCTCGCGGATGCGCTGGGCGATCAGCTCCGGGATCAGCGGCTGCTGGTAGATCGCCTGCATCTCACGCGTGGCGACGTCCTTGGGCAGCTGGGCGATGCGCTCGAGCTCCGCGTCGGCATCCTCGTAGCGGCACCAGATGCCCTCGAGGTTCAGGACCGCGAGACCACCGAGCTTGCCGATGATGCCGGCCGTCTCGGGCGAGACGACACCGTCCATGGCGGAGGCCAGGAGGGGTAGCTCGAAGCGGTAGTCGCCGAGCTTCCACGTGATGTCGACATCGTCGGGGTCACGCGTACGACGGGACGGCACGATGGCGATGTCATCGAACCCGTAGGCGCGGCGGGCTTTCTTCCCACGACCGATCTCAATTTCCATTTCAACGACCTCGGATTCCGGTGCGGACGGCGGCCCTGTGCAGGCTACCAACGGACGAGGCGGATCCTTCGGCCGCGAACGTTGGCGCGGCCATGCTCGGAGAAGGCCCGAACGCTCAGCCGACGTCGGCCGTGGACGGCAGCGCGATGACCTCGACCTCGCCCAGGAGGCGATCGATGCCGCGCGGGTCGACGACGCCGGCGCCCAGGCGCTGCGTGGACTCCGCTCCACAGGCCACGCCGAAGCGCAGGCACTCCTCCATCGACTGTCCGCCGTAGCGCGCCGCGACGAAGCCGGCGAGGAACGCGTCGCCCGATCCGACGGTCGCCACGGGCTCCCGCGGCTCGACGCGCACGCGCACCATCGTGTGACCATTCTCACCCGGGAACGCGGCGAAGCAGCCGTCGTCGACGGTCATGATCGCCTCCTTCGCCCCGAGCTCGATCATCTCGCGCACGGCGATCACGCGATCCTCGTCGTCGTTGAACTCGTGCCCGACGAGCTCCTCGGCCTCGAGGATGTTCGGCGAGACGACGGTCGGCTCGGCACGCACGGCCAGGCGCAGCGGCTCGCCGTCGGTGTCCACGACGGTCATCAGCCCCTGCTTGCGCAGCTCGCGGATGAGCGACGCGTACGCGTCGGGCTCCACCCCCGGCGGCAGCGAGCCGGCGAAGACGACCATCTCGGCGCCGCGCGCCAGGTACAGCAGCTTCTCGTGGAAGAGCTCCATCTCGCGGCTGGTGATCTGCGCGCCGCGCTCGTTGACCTCGGTCTGCTCGCCCGTCGTGGGATCGACGACCGACAGGTTCGTGCGCGACTCGGCCCGGATGCGGACGAAGTCGGTGAGGATCGACTCCTCGGTGAGCTGCTCGACGATGCGGGTGCCGGTCGCCCCGCCGGCGAAGCCGGTGGCGATCACGGGCTGGCCGAGCGTCTTGAGGGTGCGGGCGATGTTGACGCCCTTTCCCCCGGCCATCGTCGTCGACTCCACCGTGCGGTGGCGTCGGCCGGGCCGGAAGTTCGGGACCGACAGCGTGCGGTCGATCGCCGCGTTCAGCGTGACGGTGATGATCATGCCGTCTCGGTGCCTCCACTCCTCCCCGCTCGCGCCCGGCGACGGCGTACCCGTCGGCGGTGTCGGAGGGCGAGGTGGAGGCTACACGCCAGGACGACCACGGCGAGCGCGATCACCCAGATCGGCGGCAGCGCGTGGGAGACCTTGTCGGCGGTGCTGGCCGCCGGGACGGCGGCCTTCGTCACGAGGGGGACGCGGGCGACGACCGTGCCGCGGCGGGTGATCGTCGCGACGCCGACCTGCTGGCCGCGCTTGATCGGGCCCTTCAGCTCCGCCGGGACGCCGCTGACCTGCACCGCCGGGCGCTCGCCGCGGCGGATGACCATGCGGACCGTCTTGGAGGCGATCACGTCGACCGTCGAGCCGTCGCGGAAGTCGAGCCTGGGCGTGGCCATCACCTTGCCCTGCGGCAGGATCACGGCGGAGCGGTACTGGCGCAGGCCCCACTTCAGGAGCGCGAGCGAGTCGGCGTCGCGGGCCGCCTCGGAGGGGTCGTCGACGACGACGGAGACGAGGCGGATGCCGTTGCGGCTCGCGGCGCCGACGAGCACGTAGCCGGCCAGCGACGTGTGCCCGGTCTTGACCCCGTCGACCCACGGCACCTCGCGCACGAGGGTGTTGCGGTTGACCAGGGTGCGCGTGCGACCGCCCGAGGTGACGCTCGCGCTGGGCGCGTTGACCGTCTGCGCGAAGAAGCGGTTCTGGAGCAGGATCAGCGTGAGCTTGGCCAGGTCCTGGGCGCTGGAGTAGTTGGCGCCCACGTCCAGCCCGACCGGGTTGGAGTAGTGCGTGTCGGTCAGCCCGAGCGTCCTCGCGCGCCGGTTCATCATCCGCACGAAGTTGGACTGGGTGCCGCCGATGCGGACGGCGAGGGTGTGGGCGGCGTCGTTGCCCGAGGCGAGCAGCAGGCCCTCGACCAGGTCGCGGATCGTGACCCTCTCCCCCGTGCGCAGCCCCATCAGCGATTCGGCCGGGCTCGCGGCGTAGGGCGCGGCCGTGACCGTCTGGTCGAGGTCGGCGTGCTCGAGGACGACGAGCGCGGTCATCAGCTTCGTCGTCGAGGCGATCGGCAGGCGCCGGGTCGAGGCGCGGCGGAAGGGGACGTCCTCCGTGTCGGGCTGGACGAGGATCGCCGCCTGGGCGGAGATCGCGGGCGGCTTGCTGGTGACCGTCTCGGCCGCCGACGCCCCGGGGACGCCCGCGACGACGAGCGTCGCCGCCGCGACCGCGGCGAGGACCGCGGGTCTCACGGCGTGAGCTGGTCCGAAGCCGGTCCGGACAGCTTGATCTTCTGACCCACCTGCAGCGACTGCGCGTCGAGCTTGGGGTTCAGCTGCTGGATGCGCTCGATCGACACGCCCGTCCGGGCGGCAACGCCGCTGAGGCTGTCGCCCGACTTCACCGTGTAGGTCTTGGCCTTGGACGCCTTCGACGACTTCGACGTCGTCGAGGTCTTCCCGGACTTCGTCGTGCTCGACGAGCCGTTCTGCGTCGTCGACGTGGAGGCCTCGCCGCCCGTGCCCTTGCGCCCGTCCTGGACGACGATCACTGCGGCCACGATGACGGCGATCAGGAAGAGGGGCGCGAGAAGACGCGCAGGACTGCGACGGCGACGGTCCATGGGCGGGTCAGCATAGCCGTGGCTTTGCAGGAAGAATCAGCTCACGCAACGGGTGTCACGCCG
>JAOPZL010000302.1 GCA_025964175.1 Solirubrobacterales bacterium | reverse complement strand
CGGCTCATGAGCTCGCCGCGCGCCCCGTGGCGATGCGCGCGCGGGTCGATGACGCGGGCACCACCCAGGGTGTCCGGGGGAGACGCCGATCGCACCACGAGCCGATCGCCGGCCCGGGCCATCAGCGGCCGGGCGGCGCGCACCTGCCACAGGCCGTCGTCCAGCCGCGCGAGCCGGGCCGGTGTCTCGCGCGTGCCGTGATGGACGTGGACGTGCCCCGTCGGCGCCGCCGGGAGGTCGAGGGAGACATCGAGGATCCAGGACGGCGCCAGGCCGGACTCCGGCCCGGCGAGGACGTCGCCGCGGGCGAGCTCCGTACGCGCGACCCCGGCGAGGTTGACGGCGACGCGCTGGCCGGCGGCGGCGCGCGCCACGGGCTCGTCGTGCACGTGCAGGCCGCGGATGCGAGCGGACCGCCCGGCGGGGAGCAGCTGCACGCTGTCACCCACCGCCAGCGCCCCGGCCCACAGCGTGCCCGTCGCCACCGTGCCCGCGCCGTGCACGGTGAAGACACGGTCGACGTGCAGGACGGCGGACCCGCCGAGCGCGCCACGGCCGCAGAGGCGGTCGACGACGGCGTCCAGCGCCCGGCGCACCGCGTCCAGGCCGGCGCCGGTGCGGGCCGAGCAGGAGACGACCGCCACGTCGGCACCCACCAGGTCCCGTGCCTGCGCGGCGGCGGCGTCCGGCTCGGCCAGGTCGGTCTTGGTGATCGCCACCACGCCCTCGCCGACGTCCAGTGCGCACAGCACCGTCCAGTGCTCCAGCGTCTGGGGCATCACGCCGTCGTCGGCCGCGATCGTGAGGAGGAACAGGTCGATCCCCGTCGCCCCGGCGACCATCGTGCGCACGAAGCGCTCGTGCCCCGGCACGTCCACGACGGACAGCCGGCGGCCCGACGGCAGCCGCAGCGGCGCGTAGCCGAGCTCGATCGAGATGCCGCGCGCCCGCTCCTGGGGGAGGCGGTCGGTGTCGCGGCCGGTCAGCGCGCCGACGAGGGCGGTCTTGCCGTGATCGATGTGCCCGGCGGTCCCCAGCGTCAGCGGGACGCCGTTCATCCCCGTGCGGCGTGGACCGCGGCGCCGGCGGCATCGAGCTCGTCGTCGGCCAGGGTGCGCGGATCGAGCAGCACCCGCCCGCCGGCGATGCGCGCCACGACCGCGGGGTCGCCCATGCGCAGGGCCTTGGCCAGCGCGTCGGCTCCGTCGGGGCCCGGGTCGAGGGCGACCGCCGGGCCCTCCAGCTCCAGCAGGGGCAGCGCCCCGCCACCGACGCGGGCCACCGCGTCCACCACCTCACCCGCGGCGAGGTCGGCCAACCGCCGCGCACGGGCGGCCAGCACCTCCGCCGGTGCGTCGAGCATCGCCAGCACCGGGATCTCGCTGCGGACCGCCTCCGGGTCGCGGTAGAGGGCGAGCGTCGCCTCCAGCGCCGCCAGCGAGAGCTTGTCGATCCGCATGGCGCGCGCGAGCGGATGGCAGGCGCAGCGCCCGATCGCGTTGCGCGTGCCGACGAGCAGGCCCGCCTGCGGCCCACCGAGGAGCTTGTCGCCCGAGAAGCACGTGATCGCCGCTCCGGCGCGCACCGACCGCCGCACCGCCGGCTCGTCGCCGAGCAGCTCCAGGTCGGCCAACACGCCGGACCCGACGTCGTCGATCACGGGCGGCCCGAGCTTGCACATCGCCTCCACCGGCACCTCCTCGGTGAACCCGAGGGTGCGGAAGTTCGACGGGTGCACACGCAGCAGCGCGGCGGTGCGCTCGCCCATGGCGGCGCGGTAGTCGGCGGCCCGCGTCCGGTTCGTCGTACCCACCTCGACGAGTGCGGCCCCGGCCTGTGCGATCACGTCGGGGATGCGGAAGCCTCCGCCGATCTCGATGAGATGGCCGCGCGACACCACGACCTCGCTGCCGGGGTCGGCCAGCGCGGCGACGGCGAGCAGGACGGCGGCGGCGCCGTTGTTGACCGCCAGCGCCGCCTGCGCGCCGGTCAGCTGGCACAGCAGCCCGGCCACGTGGTCGTGGCGCGAACCCCGCGCACCCGTGTGCAGGTCGAGCTCGACATTGGCGTATCCCCGCGCGGCCGCGGCGACGGCGGCCCGGGCGGCGGGGGCGAGGGGCGCGCGGCCCAGGTTGGTGTGCACCACGACGCCCGTGGCGTTGAGGACGCGGCGCAGCGACGGGCGCAGGCGCTCGCGGGCCCCCGTCACGACGTCGTGGGACGGGACGTGCCCGTCCAGCAGCGCGGTCCGGCGCTCGGCGAGCTCGGCGCGTGCGACCGCGGTGGCCAGGCGGTGCACGGCCGGTAGCGCGCGGAGGTGGTCCTGCGGGGTGTCGGGCGGCTCGGTCACGACGGGGGCGCGGCCGACGGCGAGCGGAGCGGCGAAGGAGTCGAACCTCCCCACCGCGGGGCTGCCGCGGCTCTCGCGGTTTTGAAGACCGGATGGACCACCGGGCCCTGGCCGCTCCAAGTCATGTGACGGCGATCCTTCCGGGAGGTCCCGCCGTCAGATGCCCCATCACCGGCCCCGGCAGCTGCTCGGCGCGAGCGGGTTCCACGGCGATCAGCAGACCGCCGGAGGTGGTGGCGTCGGTCAGGAGCCGGCGCCGCCACTCGGGCACGCGCGGGGCGAAGGAGGTGAAGCCCTCGCCGTAGCGGCGGTTGTGGCGCGAGCCGCCCGACACCGCGTCCTCGCCGCGCAGCAGCTCCTCCACGCCGGGCAGGAGGGGGACGGCGGCGGCGTCGATCTCGGCGCCCACCCCGCTGGCCAGCGCGATCTCGTGCAGGTGGACGAGCAGCCCGAAGCCGGTCACGTCGGTCACCGCGGACGCGCCGGCGGCGCGGGCGGCCCGGCTGGCGACGTCGTTGAGCGCGACCATCGCCTCCACCGCGGCGGCCAGGTGCTCGGGACCGGCGGCGCCCCGCTTGCGCGCGGTCGTGATCGCCCCGACACCCAGGGGCTTGGTCAGCACCAGGACGTCGCCGGGCTGCCCGCCGGCGTTCGTCATGATCTGCTCGGGTGCGATCAGCCCGGTGACCGCCAACCCGTACTTCGGCTCGGGATCGTCGATCGAGTGGCCCCCGGCGAGGATCGCGCCGGCGCGGCCGATGGCGTCGAGCCCGCCGCGGAGGATCTCGCCCAGGACACCGGCGCCGAGGCGCTCGAGCGGGAACGCGACGACGTTCAGCGCCGACAGCGGACGTCCGCCCATCGCGTAGACGTCGGAGAGGGCGTTGGCCGCGGCGATCCGGCCGAAGTCGAACGGGTCGTCGACGATCGGCGTGAAGAAGTCGATCGTCTGCACGAGCGCGAGGTCCGGCGTGACGAGGATCACGCCGGCGTCGTCGGAGGTCTCGCTGCCGACGAGCAGACGGGGGTCCGCGCTGCGGGCCAGGTCGGCGAGGACCGCCCGCAGGTCGGCGACCGGCAGCTTGCAGCCGCACCCGGCGCCGTGGGAGAGCGCGGTCAGCGGGACCGGCGTCAGCTCAGCGCCCATGGCGTCAACCCCCGAGCAGGCTCGTCGCGGCGACCGCCGCCGCGGCCAGGACCGTCACGCGCAGGCGCGGATCGGGTCGGCGGCCGATCCCGGCGATGGACATGGCTCCCGATCCCCCCGCGACGCCCGTCTTAAACGACGAGGATCACGCCGAGCGCGAATACCGAACCGGTGATCAGCGTCATCGCCCCGGCGACCTTCGCCGGGTCGACCATCAACGATCTTCTACGACCGTCAGCTCTGCATCGGGTTCGGCGGCGGTCGCCCGGGCACGCGCCGTCCGCGCGACGGCCTCGTCGTCGCGCGCCGAGTGCTTGCCGGCCTCGACCCACGCGTAGCGGAAGCACAGGGCGGCGGTGAGGTGGGCGGCGTCGCCGACGTGCTCCGACCACGACGGCAGGCGCCGCCGGCCCACGCGCGCGGCGATGCCGGTTCGCGCCAGCCACTTCGCGGCGGTGAACAGGCGGCCGGGAGTGCCCTCGTGCAGCGCGAGCGCCAGCCGGCCCAGGCGCCGCTCGTTGACCTCCGACAGCACGAGCTCCACGGTCATCGCGCCCGTGGCGATGCGCCCGAGCGCCTGGCGGGTCGGCTCGGCCTCGGGGGTATCGACCGCGGAGAGCGCGGTGCGGACGGCCGCCGCCCCGGTCGCGGTGGCGGTCGCGACGAAGATCGGCCCGAGGAACGTGCGGCTGCGCGACCACACCGGCACGGCGGTCGTGGCCAGCAGGATGCCCGTATAGGAGCCGAAGTAGCTGCCGACGGTCGCCGCGAGGCCGCCCAGGGCCTGGGCGGTGCGACGCCGGCCCAGGAGGTCCGCGCCGGCGGCACCGAACGCCGACCCGCTGAACGCCGCCAGCGCCCATGCGCCCATCGACATCGGCGAGCGCGGCTTGAAGATGCGCAGCATGTTGTAGAAGCGCTCCGGGCGGCCGAGGTCGGCGATCAGCAGCGGCGGGCAGGGGCAGATCGCGCCGGCCGCGACCAGCCGCGCGACGCGGGCCGCGCGCTCGTCCCCGACGAGATCGCAGGCCAGCGCGACGAACGACGATCCCGAGGCCATTCCGCCGAACCAGAAGTAGAGGGGGATCTCCCACGTCCACACCGGCGGCTTCATCATCTGTCCCTGGACGATCTTCGGCGGGTCTCCGGTGCGGGCGTCGCGCGCGGCTGCCCGCAGCGCCTCGACGTCGGACTCCGCGGCGGACGCGTAGTCGGTGTCGGGGCCGTAGAGGAACGACCACCGGGCGTCGCCCCAGTCGCGCTCGTGCAGCGCGACGTCGGCGCCCTCCTGCGCGCGGTCCCACGGGCCGGGCGACGCGGGGGTTCCCAGCGCGGGCGGCCGGACGGCTTCCGCGTCGCCGGCCTGCTCGCCGCGCCGTTGCTCGGCCTCGCGGGCCTGATCGGCCCGTGATCGCGCCTGCGCGGCCTGGCCGCGCGTCATCGCGGCGTCGCGGTGGCCGCCCGCTCCGTTGCGGTTCGCGCTCATCGGCGCCTCCCGAAGGCCATCGCCGCAGCCACGCCGACCGCCGCGAGGATCCCGGCGCCGACACCGGCGAGGGTGGCCGGCACCAGGTTCTCCTGCTCGGGCGACTGGGCCTGCGCCGGCAGGCCGTAGCGCTCGGGCGCCTCCGTCAGCAGGAAGAACGCCCCGAGCCCGCCGGCCAGCTCCTCGCCGGGCGCGTCGCCGGCGCCGTACAGGTAGGCCGACGACCTGCCCTTCTCGTGCAGCCGCGTCACGCGCCGCTGCGCGCGGTCGACGAGCTCCTCGTACGGGCCGAACTGGATGGAGTCCGTCGGGCACGCCTTGGCGCACGCCGGCTCCAGCCCGTCCTCGAGGCGGTCGTAGCAGAGGGTGCACTTGGCGGCTCGGCCGTCGTCGTGGTCGCGGTCGACCACCCCGAACGGGCACGACGGGATGCAGTAGCCGCAGCCGTTGCAGATGTCGGGCTGCAGGACGACGGTCTCGAACTCGGTGCGGATCAGCGCGCCCGTGGGACAGGCGTCCAGGCAGCCGGCGTTGGTGCAGTGCTTGCAGACGTCGGACATGAACAGCCACGACCCGGGGTCGCGCAGGTCCCAGTCGTGCTGCCCCTGGGTCGGCGGGATCGACGGCAGCGTCGGGCCGCCCTCGGGCTGCAGGGTCTCGACGAAGCGGACGTGGCGCCACGTGTTGGCGCTGAGCGACCCGGTGTGGTCGTAGGACCCGCCCTTGCGGAAGACCGAGCCGTCCGCCGGCAGGTCGTTCCACTGCTTGCAGGCGACCTCGCAGGCCTTGCAGCCGATGCACGTCGTCGTGTCGGTGAAGAAGCCCATCCGCTGCGCGCCGGGGCGGTGGATGGCGATCTCGGTGGGTGCCGCGTGCGGGATGCTCATGGGTGCAGGTTCGGCTCCTCGGCCGGGTGGTCCTGATCGGGGGCGCAGTGCCCGTGGGGCATGCCGGCCAGGGGGGCGGTCGGCGCGCGCTCGCGCCGTCCCGCGCGGACGTCGCAGGCGAACGACTTGGAGTCCTCGATCGTCACGTTGGGATCCCCGGAGAGCACGATCAGGTCGTTGGCGATGTCACCGACCACGCCGCCCGCGTAGCCCCAGTGCCAGGGCAGGGCGATCTGGTGGACGACACGCTCGCCCAGGCGCAGCGGGCGCATCCGGACGGTGACCTTCGCCCGCGCCTCGATCTCGGCCCGCGGCGTGGCGATCACCATCCAGCCTCCGTCCTCGATGCCGCGCTGCGCGGCGAGGTCGGGGTCGAGCTCGGCGAACATCTCCGGCTGCAGCTCGGCCAGCCACGGAAGGTTGCGGCTCATGGCGCCCGAGGTGTGCTGCTCGGTGAGGCGGAACGTCGTCGCGACCACCGGGTAGCGCTCGGTGCCCGGCTCCTCGTACGGGTTGTCGGGCCGATCCCAGCGCAGCGCGACCGGGTTGAAGTCGACCCCGGAGTACAGCGCGTTGGCGACCGGCGACTCGATCGGCTCGTAGAACGTCGGCATCGGGCCATCCAGCAAGCCGGATGGGGAGTACAGCCAGCCCACGCCGTCGCCCATCATGATGAAGGGCTGATCGCCGGAGATGGCGTCCATCCCGCGCCCGCCATCCGGGGGAGCCCGGTAGTCGGGCCGCTTGTCGACGGGGTAGTCGGGCACGTCGTAGCCGACCCAGCGCCCCTGGGCCTCGTCCCACCACACGTAGCGCTTGCGCTCCGACCACGGTCGCCCGTCGGGGTCGGCCGACGCCCGGTTGTAGAGGAGGCGGCGGTTGGCGGGCCACGCCCACGCCCATTCCGGCGAGACCCACCCCCCGGGTGCGTCGAGGTCGCCGGGCTCGCGGCGGCGCGCCTGGTTGACGCCGTCGGCGTAGATGCCGGAGTAGATCCAGCACCCGCAGGCGGTGGAGCCGTCGGCCTTCAGCTCCGCGAAGCCGGGTACGGGCGCGCCGGTCTCCACCTCGTAGCCGTTGATCTCCTTGACGATCGCCTCGGCCGAGGGCTCGCGCAGCTCCCCGTGCTCGGGGTAGTCCCACGTGACGTTGAGGATCGGCCAGTCGCGCGGCTCCGGCGACCCGGCGTAGTGCTCCTTGACGCGGCGGATGAGGTGGTAGAGGAACCACAGCTCGGAGCGGGCGTCTCCGGGCGGGTCCAGCGCCTTGTCGCGCCACTGCACGAGGCGCTGGGTGTTGGTGAACGAGCCCTCCTTCTCGACGTGGCTGGCGGCGGGCATGAGGAAGACCTCGGTCTCGATCTCCTCGGTGCGCAGCTCGCCGGAGACGACCTCCGGGCTGTCACGCCAGAACGTCGCCGACTCGACCTCGGCCAGGTCGCGCACGACCAGCCACTTCAGGTTGGCCAGCGCGCGGCGCATCAGGCCGGCGTTCTGGGAGCCGACCGCGGGGTTCTGGCCCATGCACAGCAGCCCGTCCAGGCCGCCGTCGATCGCCCGCAGCATCGTCGGGAAGTGGGCGTGGTTGCCCGAGATCTTCGGCAGGTGCGCGAAGCCGTAGTCGTTCCCCGCGGTCGCGGCGTCCCCGAACCACGCCTTCAGCAGCGAGACGATGTACTGGTCGAAGTGCGACCACCAGCCGCGGTCGACGCCGCCTGAGCCGATGTACTCCTTCAGCGTGAGCTCGCCTTCGCGCGCCCGCGGCATGTGCAGGTAGCCGGGCAGCAGGTCGTACAGCGTGGGGATGTCGGAGGCGCCCTGGATCGTCGCGTGGCCACGGAGGGCGACGATGCCGCCGCCCGGGCGCCCGATGTTGCCCAGCAGCAGCTGGAGGATCGCCCCGGCCCGGATCATCTGCACACCGGTGGTGTGCTGCGTCCAGCCGACCGCGTAGCAGAGGGCGGCGGTCTTCTCGCGGCCCGAGTTGCGGACCAGCACATCCGCCACCTGGTGGAAGAGGTGCGGCGGGATGCCGCACACCTGCTCGACCATCTCCGGCGTGTAGCGGCTGTAGTGGCGCTTGAGCACCTGGAAGACGCACCGCGGATGCTGGAGGGTGAGGTCGCGCTTCAGCGCCCCCTCGTCCATGCCCGCGCCGGTGTGCTCGTCGAAGGCCATCGTCGCGTGCTCGCGGGTGCCGGCCGACGCGGCGATGTCGCCGCCGTCGTACATCCAGCTCGACTGGTCGTAGGTCCGGGTCCCCGGATCGAAGCCGGAGAAGACGCCCCCGAGGTCCTCGGTGTCCTGGAACTCCTCGCTGACCAGGGTCGCCGCGTTGGTGTAGTGCAGGACGTACTCGCGGAAGTACGACTCCGTCTCGATGACGTGGTGGATCAGGCCGCCGATGAACGCGATGTCGGTCCCCGCCCGGATCGGGACGTGGAGGTCGGCCATGGCCGAGGTCCGCGAGTAGCGCGGGTCGACGTGGATGACCGTCGCGCCGCGCTCCTGGGCCTTGGCGACCCAGCGGAACCCGACGGGGTGCGCTTCGGCCATGGAGGAGCCCTCGATGATGATGCAGTCGGCGTGCTGCAGGCCCTGCTGGTGGTCGGTGGCGCCTCCGCGCCCGAACGAGTTCCCCAGACCGGGGACGGTGGAGGAGTGTCATATGCGGGCCTGGTTCTCGATCTGCACGGCGCCCATCGCCGTGAAGCCCTTCTTGATGAGGTAGTTCTCCTCGTAGTCCAGCGTCGCGCCGCCCAGGTGCGCGAAGCCGAGCGTGCGGTCCACGCGATGGCCGTGATGGTCGATGTCCTGCCAGCCGTGCTCCCGCGCGTCGATGACCCGCTGGGCGATCATGTCCATCGCGACCTCGAGGTCGAGCTCCTGCCACTCGGTGGCTCGCGGCGCGCGATAGCGGACCTTCGTCAGCCGCCCGGGCTGCTGGACGAGCTGGCGGGAGGCGGAGCCCTTGGGGCAGAGCGTCCCCTGGTTGATGGGCGAACGCGGGTTGCCCTCGATGTCGACGAGCTCGCCGTCGCGCGTGTAGACCACCTGGCCGCAGCCGACCGCGCAGAACGGGCAGATCGACTCGGTCACCTTCAGCCCCGCGATGCGGGCTCCCGCCCGGCGCGTCCTGCGCGACGCGGAGCTGGGTCCCATGCCCCAGTCGGCCACGCGGCCGATGAGCGGGAGGTCGCGCAGCGCCGCGAACGACCTGGGGCGCGAGCCGCGGGAGCCGGGCGAGGGCATGCCTGCGCCTACCCCGTCGGGCGAATTCCCACCAACCGATCTACGCCAGGGATCCCGCGACGAACTCGGCCTCGTGTTTGTGCAGGTCGGCGATGGCGTAGGAGCCCTCGGCGAGGCGACCGGGCGCCACGACGAGGCTCCGCCCGAGCATTCGCGTCCCGGGCAGGCCGCCGCAGACGACGAGTCGCGGCCGATGGGTGTTGATCAGCTCGGCCAGCGCCTCGCTGCCGGTGCTGCCCTCGCCCTTGTGCGCCGGCGGCGTCCAGAACAGCAGGACGCTCTCGTGCTCGGGCAGCTCCCGCAGCAGCTTGAGCCGGTACTCGGCCTCCCAGCGCGGGTAGCGCAGGCGCGCGCGCTCCTCGCGAGCGGCGTTCGGGTCGTCGCTGACCTCGCCGCCGAGGCCGGCGAAGAGGACGGGACCCGGCGCGTAGGCGGCCGTGCCGTGGACCCCGCGCAGCAGCGGGAAGACGAGCTCCATGTTGTACGCCTCGCGCAGGTACGCGTCGATCGGCGCGTCCTCGGGGCCCGGAACCCAGTAGCTGGGCAGCCCGGACTGGGCCAGCGCCCGGATCAGCGCCCGATAGACCTCCGGGCCCGGATTGCCGCCGCCGCCCAGGTTCCCGACGAGGGCGATCGCGTGGACGTCGCGATCGCGCGCGACGTCGGCGAGGCGCTCCAGCGCGGCGACCGACCCGTGCGGCTCGGCGGCGCACAGCACGTGTGTGACGCGGTGGCTGGCCATGGCGTCACCCGTGCCGGGCTGGATCGGTGGCCCGCTGCGGGGCGTCCGTGCGCGAGAAGCGCGCCTCGTCAGCGCGCCACTCGGCGAGCAGGGCGGCGGCCTGATCGGCCACGTCCTCTTCGACGAGCAGGTCGTAGTGGTCGGCGCGGACCGCGCCGACCGAGGCGAAGTCGCGCCGGCCCCGCAGCAGCGCGTGCGAGACCAGCCCGGTCAGTGCGCCGGCGAGCAGGCCGAACCAGAGACCGTCGAAGATCAACCAGCCGCGCGCCACGAGCGGGGAGAACCAGTCGAAGACGAAGAACAGCCACCCGATCAGGACGCCCGCGATGGCGCCCGCCAAGGCACCGCGCAGCGTCGCCTCCAGCCAGCCCATGCGTCCGGTGATGCGCTCGACGTAGTGCAGGCCGCGCCCCACGATCGCCACGCGCTCGACCGGGAAGCCCCGGTCGGAGAGCGCGTCGACCGCCCGCTCGGCAGCCTCGTAGTCGTCGTAGGACGCCACCAGCCGCGAACGTCGCTCAGGGTTGCCCGGGTCGCGCCCGCGACCCGGTGATGAATCCTGCATCGACATCACATCCTCGTGCCTCGATCGCCGTCTGCCGCGATCAGTAGGCCGACCGCAGGCGTCGACAACGGCTTCTGCGCGGTCGACGCGTGCCTCCTGCTTGACCGGAGGCGGCTGCGTCCTATCTCCGTTGCCATCTCCAGCGAAGCCGACACCTTCATCGTCACCGTCCAGCAGGCCGCCGACACGGGCCGCGACAGCGCCGAGCAGGCCATCGAAGCGGTGCTCGGGACGCTCGCCGAGCATCTCGACCCCGGTGAGGCGCGGGGTGTCGCTGCCGAGCTGCCACCCGAGATCGCGCCCGACGTCGCGACCGCCGACGCGGCCGAGAGGATCGACCTCGACGAGTTCGTGCGCCGCGTCATGGCGCGCGAGGGAGTCGACGCCGAGACCGCCGAGCGCCACGTCCGCGCGGTCTTCGTCGCCCTGGGCCGGACGCTCAGCGCCAAGGAGCTGTCCGACGTCCGGGCCGAGCTCTCCGAGGACTACGCGCCGCTGTTCCCGGGCGGCCCGGAGATGGACGTCCTCTCCACCGAGACCTTCCTCCAGCGCGTGGCCGACCGCGTGGGCGTGACGCCCGACGTCGCCCGCCGCGCGACCGAGGCGGTGCTGGAGACGCTGGCCGAGCGCATCGCCGGCGGCGAGGTCGACGACCTCATCGCGCGGTTGCCGCCGGCGCTGCGCGAACCGCTCAAGCGCGGCCGCGAGCGCGGCGGCGACACGGCCCGGAAGATGGCGCCCGACGCGTTCCTGCGGCGCGTCGCCGAGCGCGAGGGAATCGATCCCGAGGACGCGAGCGACCACACGCGGGCGGTGCTGCTCACGCTGCGCGAGGCGGTCGGCGACGACGAGTACTTCGATGTCACCGTGCAGCTGCCGCATGCATGGGTGGACGAGCTCATGCGCTGACGTAGCGGGCGCGCGTGCCGATCCTCGCCGCGGACACGGTCACCTCGATCTACCTGGAGGTCGGCGCGGCCCTGCTGGTGCTCGCGCTCGGCGCTCGTGCCGCGTCGCGGGTCGCAGTCTCGCCGGTGCCGTTCTACCTGCTCGCGGGGCTGGTCGTGGGCGCGTTCCACCCGCATGCGCTCAACGGAGACGCCGTGCGGTTCGCCGCCGGCCTCGGCGTGATCCTGCTGATGTTCCTGGTCGGTCTCGAGTACAGCGCCGATGAGCTCGGTGCTCATCTGCGGCGCTATCGCCGCGCCGGCGTCCTCGACATCGTGCTCAACGCGCCTCCGGGCGTCGCCGTGGCGCTCCTGCTGGGGTGGGGCTGGGTGGCGGCGATCGTGCTGGGGGGGATCACCTGGGCCTCGTCCTCGGGAATCACCGCGAAGGCGCTGCAGGACCTCGATCGACTGCGCTGTCCCGAGACGCCCGCCGTCCTGGCGGTGCTCGTCTTCGAGGACCTGACCACGGCCGCCTACCTGCCGCTGGTGGCATCGCTGCTGATCGGCGGCACGGTGTGGGCGGTCGTCGGGTCCGTGGCCGTCGCCGCCGTCGCGGTCCTCGTCGCGCTGGTCGGGGCGCTGCACTTCGGCCAGCAGCTCGGGCGTCTGGTCGACCATCAGTCGGAGGAGGTCGTGCTGCTGTCGGTGCTCGGGCTGGTGCTGCTGCTCGGGGGCGTCGCCGAGACGCTGGAGGTCTCGGGCGCGGTCGGCGCGTTCCTGCTGGGCATCGCGTTGTCGGGAGAGGTGGCCGAGCGCACCCGTCCGCTGCTGTTGCCCATCCGTGACTTCAACGTGGCTCTGTTCTTCCTCTTCTTCGGCCTGCAGGTCGACACCGGCGAGCTGCCCGCAGTGGCGCTGCCGGTCGCCGCGCTGGTCGTGGTCACCGTGATCACCAAGGGCGTCACCGGCTGGCGAGCGGCGGCCATGGCCGGCGCCGACCGACACGGCCGCGCGCGGGCGGCCACGGCGCTGATCCCGCACGGTGAGATCGCGATCGTGCTCGCCGGGCTGGTCACCAGCGCGGGAGGGGAGCCGCAGCTGGCGCCGCTGGCCGCCGGCTACGTGCTGGTGCTCGCGATCCTCGGTCCGGTGCTGATGCGCGACGCGGACGTCGTCCTGCGCGCCGCCGACGCGCTGCACGTCCTTGCCCGCCGTCGAGCCTCCAAGCGGCCGGCGACCTGACGAAGCGCGATCGCCCGGCGGCTGGTGGCGGTCGCACCAGGGCCTACTACCAGCACCATCGCCATCGCCTGCCCCCACCTGGTGCAGATCCGTCCCGTCACGCCGCGGACGCCGGAGGGCTGCGAGGAGTGCCTGCGTCTCGGAACGCCTTGGGTGCACCTGCGTCTGTGCCGGACGTGCGGACACGTGGGCTGCTGCGACTCGTCGCCGATGCGTCACGCGCGCGCCCACGCCTTCGCGATCGAGCACGCGATCGTGCGCTCCTTCGAGCCGGGCGAGCGGTGGAGCTGGTGCTACTTCGACGAGGTGTACGTCTAGCGGACCGCGCGACGTGCGCGTTCAGCAGGACGGCTACCGCCCCGGAAAGCCTCCGAAGACCTTGGCGAACGCCCAGGCCGGGTCGCTCACGCCGCTGCACAGGTTGCTGGTGTACTTCTCGGGCTGGGCGCACGGCGCGTCGCGGTTGGCCGACCAGAGGGCCAGGCGCCCGATCCGGTGGCGGCGGGCGAAGGCGGTCAGCTTGGCCGCGTCGGCGGTCGTGAAGATCTCCGTGGGATTGTCGTTGATGCCGAGCATGGGCGTGACGCCGACCATCTTCCACACGGCGGCCGAGCTGCGCCGGGGGTAGAGCCGGGCGAGCTGGCGGTGCGTCGCCCTGGCCGCGGCGATCGCGAGGTCGCCCATGTGTCCCGCCACGTTCAGCGCCGGGTCGTAGTAGTCCATCGCCATCACGTTGACCGTCCCGACGTCGACGTGGTTGGCGATCGCGTTGCGCACGACGCGCAGCCCGTCGGCGGTCAGCCCGGCGGGCGTGACCGCCAAGGTGAGCGAGACGTGGACGGGCTTCCTCGCCGCCTTGCCCGTCGACTGCAGCTGGGCGATCGCCTGCGAGCGGCGCGTGACCGAGGCGAGGTCCGCCTCGGCGGCGCCCTCGACGTCGAAGTCGAGGTCGCGGATCGCGTACTGGTCGATGACCGACTGGTACTGGGCCGCCAGCGCGCCGGCGGTGGAGCAGACCGCGGCCAGCTCGTGGTTGGCCTGGCCGCCGAACGAGACGATGGCGCCACCGCCGGCCGCGCGCAGGGCCGCGATCGAGCTCGTGATGAACGGGTCGTCGAGCGGCGTGATCCCGCCCCACGTCGCCTGGCAGCCGGTGCCGCCGACGATGAAGGCGAGGCTCACGTGGCGGATGCCGGCGGTGTGCACCGCGTCGGCGAGCGGGAAGGGCGGCGAGAGGGTCATGTCGACGTACGGGGCG
>JAOPZL010000301.1 GCA_025964175.1 Solirubrobacterales bacterium | reverse complement strand
CGCTTCGGCGACCTCCAGCCGGCGGTCATCGCCCACGAGGACGGACGCTGGCGGCTGGTGGCCCGGCGTGAGACCATCGGAGACGTGCTGGCCGGCGACCTGACGGCGGCAGCCGTCGCCGGCGTCTCCAGCGAACAGGAGCGACCATGAGCGAGCGTGTGGTGGTCATCGGCGGGGGCGGCGCGGGCACCGCGGCGTCCACCGTCGCCAAGCGGCTGAAGCCGAGCCTGCGGGTCACCGTCTTCACCGAGTTCGAGGACATCGCGTACTCCCCGTGCGGGATCCCGTTCGTGCACGGCGGGGAGATCCCGCGCTTCGAGGACCTGTTCCTGTCGACCGTCGACCGCTACGTCGCCGACGGCCTCGACATGCGCATGGAGACGGTGGTCACCGACATCGACCTCGACCGGGGCCTGATCACCGCCCGAAACGAGCACGAGGGGTTCGACCAGCTCGTCATCTGCACCGGCTTCACCTGGGAGAAGCCCGACGTCCCGGGCGCCAACCTGGAGGGGCTGCACTACGTCAAGAACATCCGCCGCGCGATGGAGTTCGACCGGCTGCTGGACACGGTCCGGACGGTGGCGGTCATCGGCGCCTCGCCGCTGGGCGTCGAGATGGCGGGCAACCTCGGCCGCCGCGGGCTCGACGTCAGCTTCGTCGACGAGGGCTCGTGGGTGCTCGGCGAGGTGCTCGACCCCGACGTGGCCCAGCCCGTGCACGACTCGCTGCAGGAGCACGGGGTGACCCTGCGGCTGGGCACCCGCGTGGAGGCCTTCCTGGGCGACGACCACGTGCGCGCGGTGGCCACCTCCGACGGCGAGATCCCGTGCGACGTGGCCATCATCTGCCTGCGCAAGATGGCCAACACCGCGCTCGCGCAGGCGGCGGGCCTGGAGGTCGGGACCACCGGAGGGCTGATCGTCGACGAGCGCATGCGCACGAAGGTCGACGGCGTCTACGCGGCCGGGGACGTCATCGAGGTCCCGCACGGGCTGACGATGCTGCCCATCCGCGGGCTGACCGGCTCGCATGCCTACGCCCAGGGTCGGACCGCGGCGGCCAACATCGCCGGCGTCGATCGCGTCTACGACCCGGTGTGGATCCCGTGGGGGCTGGTCGCCGGCGACTACGTGATCGGGGGGTTCTCGGTCGGCGAGACCCTGGCCGCCGCGATGGGCATCCCGTACGTGCTGGCCACGGGCGTCGGCGTCTCGCGGGCGCGGTACTATCCGGGCGCGCGCAAGACCCACGTCAAGCTCCTGGCCGAGCCGGGATCGCTGCGGCTCATCGGCGGCCAGATCCACGGGGGGGAGGGCGTCAAGGAGCGCTGCGACTTCCTCGCGTTCGCCGCCAAGCGCGGCGCGACGCTGGAGGACCTGGCCTGGATGGAGAACATCTACTCGCCGCCGATCGGCGCGCTCTTCGAGCCGATCGCGATCGCCGCGCAGAACGCGCTGGCCGACCTCGCCGCCGCCACCCGTGAGCCGGCCCAGCCCGCGCGGGCGGTGCCGGCATGAGCGCCGTGGCGCAGGCCAAGCAGCGCCTGCGCGACCGGGCCGAGCACCACCTGCGGCTGGCGGCCATGGAGGAGCTGCGCCGGCGCTACCCGGCCGGCACGTCACCCGCCTACCACGAGCACGGCGCCCTGCTCTGGCGCCGCGCCTTCGTGCCGCTCTATCGCCGCGTGCCCTGGGAGCACAAGGTCCGCGTCATGCACGCCCTGGGCATGACCGCCGAGCGCGCGGGCTGGACGACGCCCTCGCGCCGGCCGGGAGAGCCGTGGCGCCCTCCGGTCTAGAGGCGGTCCTCGACGATCGCGTCGGCCCCCGCCGATCCGCCGTGTCAGGCGGCGAGCCGTCCTCGATCGCGAGGTTCAGAGGCTCGGTGTCTCGCTAGTCCTGGACCGCCGGGAGCTCGAGCACGAACGCGCCGCCCGGCCCATCGCCGACGCGAACGTCACCCCCGCAGGAGCGCGCCATCCGGCGCGCGAGCGGCAGCCCGAGCCCGGCGCCGGCCGGGTCGGCGTCCGACCCGCGGACGCCGGGGTCGAAGATCCTCTCGCGCAGTTCTGGATCGACGCCCGGACCGTCGTCGCGCACGGTGATGCGCACCCGGTCGCCGTGCTCGGACAGCTCGAGGGTCACGACCTCGCGGGCATGACGGCGCGCGTTCTCCAGCAGGGGGGCGAGGGCGCGCATCACGACCTCGGGATCGCCTTCGGCTTGCAGCGGGACGTCCGGGGCGACGATCGCCACGCCCTCCAGCTCGCCGACGAGGGCGCGCAGATCGACCACACCCACGGTGGGGTCGAACTCACGGCGCGCGACGGCCAGCAAGGTGTCCAGGGTGCGGTCCAGGCGCTCGGCCTGCGCGACGATCGCCGTCAGCGCCGCCGTGCGCTCGTCCGCGGTCTCGGCGCCGGCGTCCGGTCCGGCGGCGGCCAGCGCGAGCTCGGCCCGTCCGCGGATGCCCGCGACCGGGGTGCGCAGCTCGTGCGCGATCTCGCTGGCGAAGCGCTGCTCGTGGCGGCGCGAGGCGGCGATCCGGCCGAGCAGGCCGTCGAGCGTGGCCGCCAGCCCGGTGAGCTCGTCGCGCGGAGCCCCCAGATGGAAGCGCCGATCGAGGTCGTGGGCGCCCCAGTCACGGGCGCTGGAGGTCATGTGCGCGACCGGCCGCAGCGCGCCGTTGACCGCGCTCGTGGTCGCCAGGCCGCCGGCCACGAGCACGAAGACGGCGATGATGATCGAGCCGAAGAGGACCAGTTGCTGGAGGTTCTCCAGCGGCGCGACCGACAGTGCGACGACGACGGCGCCGCGCGGCGTGTCCGTCCCGGGTGCGCGGATCGGCTCCGCGAGCAGGCGCAGGTCGTCGGTCCCGTCGCGCTCGATCGTCCGCTCCTGGAGCCCGATCGCGACCGCCATGCGGTCCAGCTCCCGGGAGACCCCGGCGGGGCGCTCGACGACGCGCCCGTCGACGATCACCCACGATCGGCGGTCGAGCATCGCGTCGTTGGGCGTCTCGCGCACCACCACCTTCGTCGGGGTCACGGTCAACGCGGCGATCTGCGCCTCGGCCCGGGCGCGCAGCAGCGACGTCGCCTCCGAGCGGACGCGCTGGGCGAGCAGCACGTTCCCGGCGACCAGCAGCGCGCCGAGCCCCACGGCGAGCGTCACGAGCGACGTGATGACGAGGCGGGTGCGGAAGCTCACCGCAGCTCGTACCCGACGCCGCGCCGCGTGTGGAGCGCCTCGGGAACGCCCGCGCTGCGCAGCTTGCGGCGGATGCGGGCCAGGTAGGCGTCCAGCGTGTTGTCGTGCACGATCGCGCCGTCGGGCCAGGCCGAGGCGATGAGAGCGGCGCGGCGGACGACCTCGCCGCGGCGCGCCGCGAGGGTCGCCAGCAGCCGGAACTCGGTCGGCGTGAGCGTCACGGTCCGGCCGTCGTACGTCATCGCGTGGCGCGCCGGATCGAGCTCCAGGCGCGCTGGCGCGACCACGTCGGGCGGCGAGGCGGCCGGGGCGGCGCGCCGGATCAGGGCGTTGACCCGGACGAGCAGCTCGGCGAGCGCGAACGGCTTGGTCAGGTAGTCGTCACCACCGGAGTGGAAGCCGCTGAGGCGGTCGGTGAGCGCGCCGCGGGCGGTGAGGAACAGCACGGGCGTGGTCATGCCGCGCGCGCGCAGCGCCTGGCAGACGTCGCGGCCGTCGGCGTCGGGCAGGCCGACGTCGAGGACGAGGATGTCGGGCGGATGCTCGGCGAAGAGACGCACGGCTTCGGCGCCCGAGGCGGTCGCGCGCACCGCGAACCCGTCGCGCGACAGCGCGTCGCGCAGCACGCCGCGCAGCTCGTCGTCGTCCTCGCAGATCCCGGCCGTGGCCGTCGGCGGGGGCATGTGCAGGCATGGTAGGCGCGCCGGCGGTCGCTGACCGCGCACGGGGAGCCGGGACACCGACGGCATGCGGGCGGGGGTCGCCCCGGCCCCGGTCAGCGCCGGGAGAGCGCGGCCCTGATGCGCCGGCGCAGCGACACCGGGACGCGGCGGGCGATCGCGACGCGCCAACCGGGCGCCGCCGGGGGCGCCGGCCGGCGCCGGCGGGCGGCGATGATCGAGGACTCGGCGATCGTCTCCGCATCGCCGTACACCGTGCGATAGGCCGCGTGGGCGGCGTCCAGGCGGGCGCGCAGCGCAGGGCCGTCGCCGTCGCCGTCGGGAAGCGCCAGCGACTGCAACGCGTCCCAGACCTCGTCTGCGAGCGCGAGGAGGCCGGCCGGGATGTCCATCGCGGCCCAGTCGCCGCGGTTGCGGCGCAGGGTGGGGTCGACGAACTCGTCCACCGCCGGGAAGTCCGCCCGATCGATCCCGGCCAGCGCGGGGAAGGCCACCTGGGCCCCCACCCGCCGCAGCTCCCGCTCCCAGTCGGCCAGGAGGTCCTCGTAGCGGATGAACGCGCGCGAACGCCCGCGCGTGGCGCGCTCGGTCTCCAGCATCTGGTTGACCCATCCGGCGAGGCGGCTGGTGTCGGACTGCCACGTCCCGTAGGAGGCGCGCGCACTGGCCAGGATCTCGGCCGGATGGCGCAGCATCGTCACGCAGGAGCAGTCGACGGCGAGCTCCTCGGAGCAGGCCATCCACAGCGGCAGGAACCATCCGCTGCGGGGATCCTTGACGACGATCGCGGGCTTGGCGGCGAACTCCGCGCCCAGCCAGGTGCGCAGGGCCTCGCGCGTCGCGGGCCGCGCGCCGATCGCGGCGGTCCGCTCGAAGGCCTGCGGGCGCGCGTCGAAGACGTGGACGTTGACCGCCGGGGCGCGCATCAGCCGGCGATGGAACCCGACCACCCACCGCGGCTCCCCGAACCCGCGCGGGTTCGTGGCGTCGGCGATGACCTCGGGCTGGGGCACATGGACCCCGACCTGCCCGAGGACGCCGGCGAGCAGGCTGGTACCGCTGCGGCCCACGCCGACGACGAGCAGCAGGCGCCGGTCGCTCATCTCGGGTCGTCCAGCCAGACGCGCTGCACGACGCGCTCGGCCGCGTGCCCGTCGTCCAGCGTGCAGAACCGCTCGCGGAAGGCTCCGCGCAGATCGGCGCTGTTGTTGTCGTCGCCCGCGATGATCGCCTCGACGACCTCCTGGGCGGTCCGGGTGACCGCGCCCGGGGGCTCGGCCAGCAGGTCGAAGTAGGTTCCGCGCATGGTTCGGTAGACCTCCCAGTCGGGGGCGTGGGTGACGATCGGCCGATCGAGCACGGCGTAGTCGAAGATGATCGACGAGTAGTCGCTGACGAGCACGTCCGCGGCGAGGCACAGCTGCTCCACGCTGGGATGGGCGGAGACGTCGCGGACACGGCCCTCGTGCTGCAGGTGCTCCAGCCGCGGATCGGAGCCGTAGAAGTAGTGGCGGCGGTCGAGCACGACGGCGTCCGGACCCAGGCCGTCGGCGACCGCCGCGACGTCCAGCGCGGGGATCCAGTCGGGGCGGTACTCGCGGTGGGTCGGCGCGTGCAGGACGACCAGCTGATCGGGAGCGATGCCCAGCTCGGCCCGGGCCTCCGCCACGTCCGCGGCGCCGGCGCGGGCGAGCACGTCGTTGCGGGGGTACCCGACCTCGAGCGTCTCGTAGGTCCCGGGGAACACCCGCTCCCAGATGAGGGTCGAGAACGGGTTGGAGGAGATGCTGTAGTCCCAGCGGGCGACGCGCCGCAGCAGCGGCGCGAGGTCCCGCTTCCCGGAGCGCCCGGTGAGGTCGGTCCCCATCCGCTTCAGCGGCGTGCCGTGATGGGTCATGACGTGCGTCGTGCCCCGCCGCTTGACCACGTCGTTGGGGAAGTTCACGTTGTTGACGAGCACCCGCGCGCGGGCCAGCGCCTCGTAGTACACGTGCGTTCCCTCGATCACGTGCTCGGTCCCCGGGGGCAGCGTCCCCGCCGCCTCGGCGGTGACGATCCAGACGCCGCGCATCGAGGGCACGAGCTCCCGGGCCGTCTCGAAGATCGCGCGGGGATTGCACTGGTACCCGCGGTTCCAGTAGGCGCTGAAGAGGGCGAGGTCGGGATCGATCGGGGCGCGCAGCTGCTGGCGGTAGCGGCGCTGCTGGTCGGCGGTCGCGACGCGCGCGGCCGCCCCCCGGACGTGCCGGCCGGCCCGGTCGACGCGCGTCCGGGTCGTCTTGATCCGCTGCGCCGAGCGCGCGACGACGTCGTAGGCCCGGGCGTGGTCGCCCATGACGAGGCGCGTGCGCAGCTCGGGCAGCGACCGGGGCAGCGCGGCCCGCTCCGGGCCGCCGCGGGAGCGGAAGGCCGCCGCGGCGCGAGCGAACCCGTCCATCCTCGCTGACCGATCAGCGCGTTCGAGCATCGAGAGTGCTTGGCGCAGGAGCGCATCGCGCACGATCGGCTGGACCGCGGTCGGGCGCGGCGACTCCAGGAGGAAGTCCCAGACCGCGTCGTGTTGATCCAGGAGGACGCCGATATCGGCGGCGGAGACGGTGTGCGAGCCGGGACCCGGTGGCTCGCGCCGCACGTAGGAGACGGTGGCGGAGACGTCGATGACGGAGGCGGCGATCATCGCGCGCCAGACCACGATCAACTCATCGTGAGCGTTCGAGCCGAAGCGCGCAGAGACCGTGCGCAGGTGCTCGGTGCGCAGCACCTTGTCCCAGATCCCGGGCACGAGGTCAGCCGCCTGGCGGCGCTCCACCAACGTCCCCGGGCCGGCGTGGGCGAGCGCGGCGAGCCGCTCACCGTTCCGGGCGGAGCGGACTGCGCCCAGGCCGCTGACGAGGTCGTGGTCGACGATCAGGACGTCGGGGGAGGAGCGCTGCAGCCCCTCGGCGACCGTGAGCACCGCGCCGGGCCCGAGTCGGTCCCGCGTCTCCACGAACCACACGTACTCGCCGGTGACGAGGTCGAGCGCGAGGTTGCGGGCCGCGCCGACGCCGACGCGCTCGGCGAGGTGGGTCAGGCGGAGCCGCCGATCGGCCGCGGCGAGGTCGTCGAGGAGCCCGGGACCGTGGTCGGGCGAGGCGTCGTCGATGACGATCAGCTCGATCTCGGCGCCTTCCTGATCGAGGATCGAGCGCACGCATTCCTCGACGTAAGCCTGCTCCCGATGGACGACGAGGACGAAGCTGATCTGCACCATGCGCCGCAGCAGGCTATGGCATGAGTGCCACACTGTCGCGCCATGCCGAACCGCGTCTTCCCCGACGTCCCCGTGATCTGCGGCCACCGCGGAAGCGGCCGAGGCGTCGTTCGCGGCCACCGGGAGAACACGCTCGGATCGTTCCGGGCAGCCGTCGAGGCCGGCGTGCGCTGGGTCGAGGTCGACGCCCGGATCACCGCCGACCGCGAGCTCGTCGCCCGCCACGACCCGGTCGTCGACGGGCGCTTCGTCTCCGAGCTGACCGCCGCTGCGGCCGCGGCGCTGGGCCTGATGACGATCGCCGAGCTCCTGCACGACCTGCCGGCCGACGTCGGCGTCAACCTGGACGTCAAGAGCTCGCTGGAGGATGCGCTGCAACCGCGGGAGCAGACGACGGGCGCGCTCGTGGCCGAGCTGGCGCGCCACGAGGTGGGCCGGCGCCCGGTGCTCCTGTCCAGCTTCGATCCGTCCGTGCTGCTCATCACCCGCGAGCTCGCTCCCGAGGTGCCGATCGGGCTGATCACCTGGGGCCGCTTCCCGCTGCGAAAGGCGATCCCGGCCGCGGTCCACCTCGGAGCCGACGTGGTCGTGCCGCAGGTCGGCTCCTTCGGCCTCGGCCTGCCGGGGGTGGCCCGGATGGAGCGCGACCCGGCCCGGACGATCGACGTCGCCCACCGTGCCGGCCTGCAGATCGCCGCGTGGGGCGCCTCGCCGCAGGAGGCGCGCCGCCTCGCCGCCGACGGCATCGACTGCGTGATCGGCGACGACGACGTCATCACGGCGGGCCTGGGCCGATGATCGCGGGCCGGCTGGCCTGGCGGGGCGGGGAGCTCGGCCTGGTCCTGGCCACGGCCGCGATCGTCACGCTGGCCGTCCACGGCCTGCTGGTCGCGATGCGCTTCCGGGCCGGCGACCTCGTCTCACCCGGGCTGGGCCCCGTCTGGGCGGCGGCGATGATCGCGATCGGGGCGGCGGCCGTGCTGGCGGATCGCGACCGGCGGCGGGCCCTGCGCGGTCGGCTGCGCGTCGCGGTGCTGGCCGGGGCGGCGGTCGGGCTGGCGATGGCGCCGCTGATGGCCGGCCTGCTGGGCACCCGGCAGCCGCCGTTCACGATCCTCGCCGGCGACATGGCGTTCCGGACCGAGTCGGTCA
>JAOPZL010000257.1 GCA_025964175.1 Solirubrobacterales bacterium | reverse complement strand
CATCACGTGCTCCTGCTCGAGGAGCGGCGCATCGGCAAGACGAGCATCATCCGGGCAGTCCTCGATCGCCTTCGGAGCGTCGGCGGCGTCGGGCTGGACATCGACCTTTCCGACTCCCGGTTCGAGTCGCCAGAGGATCTCGCCTTCGAGATCGCGGCGATGGCGCGCGCTGCCGCCGTCGGTGTCCGCGAGAGAGGGTTCCTGAGACGGCAGGGCGCCAAGGCAACCAAGGCGGCCGCCGGCGTGACGCACGTCGCCGCCGAGATCGCCACCACGCTAGGCGTCGACGGAGCTGGCGACATCAAGAACGCAAGCAAGATCTTCGATGCCGTGCAGGCCCAGATCGGCGATATCGACACCGCCGCCAGGCCGAAGCTGTCGAGCGTCCTCGCGGCGTTGGAGCTGGCGGCTCAGTTCTCAGACGTTCCGATCATCGTCTTCCTGGACGAGTGCCAGCGCCTGCTGGAGTGGGACCCTGTCGCGCAGCAGGACCTGGCGTTTGCCATGCGGCGAACCGACAGCAACCTCGTCTTCGTCTTCGCCGGCAGCAACGAGCGCGCGCTTACGCAGCTGTTCGCCGAGGGGATGCCGCTGCATCGCGAGGGCCTTCGCCGCCCGGTCTCCCCCATCCTCGTCGACGACTGGACCCCGGCCCTGATCGAGCGCTTCGCCGGCCTCGGCATTCGCGCCACGCCACAGACGATCCTTACGATTCTCCAGGCCAGCGGCGGCCATCCAGAGCGGACGATGACTGTCTGCGCGATCGCCCGCACATGGGCTGAGGACACCGGTCAAGACGACCTCAACGACGATCTGATCCAACGAGCGATCACGGATGCGAAGGCGCAGAACTCATGGCCGAGCTGACCGCCGAGCTCATTCAACGACTGCACCACAACCTCGACGCTGCCCGCGAGCAGGACACCGCGCGACTCCAAGCCGCCCTGCAGTCCTCCCACATCGTCGGCGTTCACGGCGAAGCAGAGATCGGGATCACGTCCGTCGTGTCGCACGCCTTGCGGGGCCGTTCGGACGTCGTACGTATCGACTTGGATAAGGCCACCAGCGTCGGCGAACTTGCCCGCCTGTTCGCCCTCGCCACCGCCAGGCTGATCGTCCCTCGCACTGCCCTTGGTCTCGCCCGTCTGGGACCCGGTCTGCGGCCGTCATCGGCTCGCGCGGCGATCGCCGACCTCGATCGCGAGCTCGGCGTCGACGTCGCGCACCTCGCGCTCAGCGATCAGGCATCCCCCGACGACGACGACCGGCTGCCGATCGTGCTCGACCGCCTCGCCATGCTCTCCGAGCGTCGCGACGTGCTGATCTGGGTCGACCATCTCCAGGCGCCGAGCCTCACCCCGCGCCACCCCGTCGATGTCGGGCAGCTCCTGTGGGACCTGCGTAGCCGTCAGCAGCGAAACCCGTTCCGGCTCCTGCTCTCCGGTCATACCGTCGCGACGTCGGAGGCCACGGGCCCCAACGCCGCGTTTTACGGGGCGTATCAGTGGCTCGCGTTGACCCGGCCATCCGACGACCAGTGGACGGCGTACATGCGCGCCTTGTGGGCACCGAGCCCTGCGCCCCTGCCGTCGTGGCGGGAGGACCTGCTCGCCCTCACCGGCTCACACCCGTCGACCACGATGCTCGCCCTCGCCGCCGCTTTGGACCACGACCGCCCCGCCTCCCCCCAGGATCTCGTGCGGCGCCTCGTACGCAACGACCCCGGCCTGACCAAGCGAGCGCTCCAGCACGCTCGCACCCTGCACCGCCTCGGCGGCGGTCTCGTCGAGCGCATCAGCCGCGGCGAAGGCCCCTACGTCGGCGTCCCCAAGGCCCAGCAGAACACCGTCGGCCGGGCGTTGGCCGACCTGCGCCGTGCAGGGCTGCTCACGAACCCGGCTCCCAGCCAGTGGACCGTCACGAACCCCCTAACCGCGATCGCACTACGCGGGATCGTCGCGCAGATCCAGCCGGCCCTCGAGGAGGACCACGTCGAGGACCCGCATCTCGTGAGCTGACGCGCCGCCCAGCCGCGCGTAGGATCTCGGTTCAGTCGCGCCGCCCGGCTGCCGATGCCAGCCGGACCATGCGAAGCACTCGAGCCCTCCTCGCCGCCGTCGCCGCCGTCGCGTCCCTCGCAGCGCTGCCCGTCGCCGGCGCCGATGCCAAGCCGGCGAAGACGAGGAAGATCACGTGCCGATCCGGCGTCACCGTTCTCCAGGACGGCCAGACCCGGCTGTTCAGGGTCCGGCTTCGCACCGTCCATCCGTATCGCTTCCAGCCCAAGAGCTACAACGCCTGGTACCTCTGCAGCGCGTGGGTGCGCAAGCCGCGGATCGTCGACCCAGGCGATGACGAGTGGGAAAGCCCCGGCATCCGCCGCGTCCGGGTCATCGGCTCGCTGATCGCCTACCTCGACGACTGGAACGACCCCTCCGACTCGGGCACGATGATCGGGTGGGTCGATCCGCGCACCGGGCACGGCGAGACGATCGAGATCCTCGGGCCGGGATCGGCGCTGGAGTTCACGCTGGGGGACGTCGACGGCTTCACCGTCCGCGACGACGGCTCGATCGCGCTCGTCGGCCCCGTGTTCGCCGGGTCGGTCGGCGCCGGACAGGCCGTCGTCTTCATCGAGCACCCCGCGGGCAAGCCCCTGTCGAAGCCGCGGATCATCGCCCGGGTCCAGGCCGGGGACGTCGTGCCGTCGTCGCTGGCGTTCGGCGACGGGACCGTGACCTGGACGACGAAGTCCGGGGCGCCCGGGAGCGCGGCGCTCTAGCCGCGCTCGTCGAGCAGCCGGCGGACGCTGGAGACCTTGTCGTCGAGCGTCTGCGCCTTGTCGCGGCGCTCGTCGAGCTTGAGCACCGTGTAGACGCGGGGCAGCCCGAGCTCGAACGGCACCGCGTGCAGCTCGCCGGCCACGGCGAGGATGTCGGCGGTCGAGCCCTCGAGCTCGGTGCCCATCGCCGACATCCGGTAGCGCACCCGGTCCTGGGACGCGAGCCGGCGCTGGATCTCGGCGACGTAGGCCGAGGCGCTCGGGTCGGCACTGCCCAGTGCGATGACGCTGATCTCGGCGGTGGCCATCAGCTCGGCAGGGACGAGCCCGCGAAGAGGAAGAACCAGACCCCGAAGGCGATCAGCGCGAACGTCACGGAGACGATCATGACGGCATCGAGCCGAGATAGGAGCTGCGGCGTCACGCGCCGGGCGGCGGACGTGGCGCCTCGACACCGTTGTGCCGAAACGGCGACGGCCTACCGACCCGTGGAACGGAACCCGAGGCCGGGAGGCTTCCAATGCAGGCAGTCGTCTACAACGGTCCGCGCGACATCCAGGTCCAGCAGATCGATGACCCACGCATTGAGCGCGCAACCGACGCGCTCGTCCGGATCACGACCACGAACATCTGCGGATCGGACCTGCACATGTACGAGGGCCGGACGGACTTCGAACCGGGTCGCACGTTCGGCCACGAGAACCTCGGGCAGGTCGTCGAGGTGGGAGATGCCGTAGAGCGCCTGAAGCCGGGCGACTGGGTCTGCCTCCCCTTCAACATCGCGTGCGGGCACTGCGTCAACTGCGAGCGCGGCCTGACGAACTACTGCCTGGTCGCGCAGCCGGCGCAGAACATGGCCGGCGCGGCGTATGGTTTCGCGGACATGGGGCCCTATCCGGGCGGCCAGGCCGAGTACCTGCGTGTCCCGTGGGCGGACTTCAACGCGCTGCATCTCCCCGAGGACGCCGAGGCGAAGCAGGACGACTACGTCATGGTCGCCGACATCTTCCCGACCGGCTGGCATGCGACCGAGATGGCCGGCCTAGAGGCCGGCGAGACGATCGTCATCTACGGCGGCGGGCCCGTCGGCCTCATGGCCGCGTATTCCGCAACGATCAAGGGCGCCTGCAAGGTGATGGTCGTCGACCGCCATCCCGACCGGCTACGCCTAGCGGAGTCGATCGGCGCCGTCGCGATCGACGACTCCAAGGAGTCACCGGTCGACCGGGTGCTCGAGGAGACGAACGGGCTCGGCGCGCATCGCGGATGCGAGTGCGTCGGCTACCAGGCGCACGATCCTCAGGGCCACGAGCATCCCAACGCCACGCTCAACAACCTCGTCAAGTCGGTGCGATTCACCGGCGGCATCGGGGTCGTCGGCGTGTTCGTCCCGGAGGACCCCGGGTCGCCGGACCAGTTCGAGAAGGAGGGCAAGGTCGTCTTCGACTTCGGCATGTTCTGGTTCAAGGGCCAGAAGATGGGGACCGGCCAGTGTCCGGTGAAGCGCTACAACCGCCATCTGCGCAACCTCATCTATTCGGGTCGCGCAGAGCCGTCTTTCATCGTCTCGCACCGGCTCGGACTGCAGGACGCGCCGGACGCCTACGAGCACTTCGACCGTCGCGACGACGGCTGGACGAAGGTCGTTCTCAAGCCTGGTCAGAACGGCGGCTCCGCCGGGCACTGACCTGCCACGGGGCGGGGCCGGCGGTTATGCCGACGAGCATCGGCCCCGCGCCTGGCGCTCTCGTAGACCGACGTCGCGGCCCACGAAGTCCTCCTGGGAACCGCCAACGTCTGCGACACCAAGTCAACGCTCGCCACCGACGATCCACAGGAACCACACAGCGAACGTGATGGCGCGCCGGCGCGGGAGGGCATCGTCGTCACATCCCCACAGCACAGAGTGCGTGGTCATCCGCGCCTCCGTTGCCACCGGCCGATCCGCGACCCTGCTGCTAGTTCTCGGTCGCGCGCGTGTACTCGCCGGGCGGCTGCGAGAACCAGTCCGCGAGCGCCTGATCCTGTGTGGGCTTCAGCGCGGCGGGCAGCGGCTGCTGGATCTCCTCCGCGACGGCCCGATCGAGCAGTCGCTCGAGGCGCCGCACAAGCGCGGCGTCCGACCGGCGCGGACCGCGCTTGCCGTAGACGTTCTCGATCTCGAGCCGGCCGCCCTCGGTGGAGTAGTCGTAGGCCTCGTACTGGACCGGCTTGGACTCGTCGATCTCGTACGTCCCGTCCTTCCAGAATGCGTACCGGGCGAACTTGCCGTGCGGGGTGCGCACGCCGGTGATGTGGAACGGCGCAGGGACGGCCTGCTGGGCGGTCGGCACCTTGGGGCTCGTACCGGGCTCGTCGGTGGCGTGGGCGATGTACGGTCGGCCCTTGGCGGTCGGGCTGCGCAGGATCCCGGCGATGTCCGCGCGGCCGGCGATCTGCGCGTACGTCGAGTTGCCGCGCCAGTCGTTGTTGCCGGTGGCGAGCGTCAGCATCAACGCCGCCAGGTCCACGCTCTCGATGAGCTGCGGGCGATCGACGGACGGCGCCTGCGACCAGGCGCCGGTCGGGTCCTTGACGATCAGCGGCACGCGCACGCCCTCGTCGTAGAACGCCGAGCCCTTGCCGCGCATCCCGTGGGCGCCGGCGTACTCGCCGTGGTCGGACGTGAAAACGACGATCGTGTTGTCCTCGAACGGCGACTTCTTGAGCGCCGAGAGCACAAGGTTCACCTGGATGTCGACCTCGCGCTGCATGAGCAGGTACGTGTCGAGCATCTTCGTCCAGAGGCGCGGCGTGTGGCGGTTCGTCGGCATCTCACCGAAGAGCTCGTTGGCGATCTGCTGCGACCGCCGCTGCATCTCGGGCTTGTCGCGCGCCCGGCGTCCCTGCGCGGTCTCGAAGTTCCGCGGCAGCCGCTGGTAGACCTGCGGCGCCACGGACTGGCCCTCGACCTTGCGGGTGTACCGCGGGTACCACGCGATGTCGTGCGGGTTGACGAAGCTCACCGTCGCGACCCACGGATTGCCGCCGGTGGGCCGCGCGCCGATCCAGTCCCGGAACTGCTGGCGGATCACCGGGTCCATCGCCAGACCCTGGCCGGCGCCGCCGTTCGGCGATGGGCAGGTGCCGGAGCCCGGCCAGTCGGCGCTGAACCCGTGCGCCTCGTAGGGGTTCGGCTCGCAGGCGCCGCTCTGCTCGCCGGACATGTGCCACTTGCCGAACCAGTACGTGTCGTAGCCCTGTTGGCGCAGCATCGTCCCGAACGTCGGGAAGCCGGTGTTGAGGTCGGTCGGCGGCGTCGTGGCGAAGATGCCGGTCTGGTGCGTGTAGAGGCCCGTCGCCTGCGTGGTCCGCGAGGGGGTGCAGTCGGCCGAGGACGTGTAGTAGTTGGAGAAGCGCACGCCCTCCTCGCCGAGCCGGGTCACCGCCGGCATGGTCGCGCGCTGCAACTTCGGGGGCAGGTAGACCCAGGGGGTGCGCATCTGGTCGACCATCACGAGCAGGATGTTCATGCCCGGCCGCGGGGCCGAGGCTGCCGCCGCCCGCGCCTGGGCGGTGATCAGGCTTGGCACCGTCGCCATGACGCCGGCGGCGAGCCCGGCCTTGGCCGCTGACTCCAGGAAGCCTCGACGAGTCGTTGGTCCTGGCGCGACTGGGGGCATTGACGGTCTCCTTCGTGACAGGCGCCGAGGATTCGACACGGCGTACCACGAGCGGGAACCCGCAGCTGACGCGGCGTCGATGACTATCACACCGGGGGGCGGTGTAACGGCGTCGTCGCGCTACCGGACCCGCCCGCGAGGCGCGAGTTCACGGTCGTCGGCGTCGTCGCGCGCAAGGGCAACCTCGGCCCCGGCAACCAGGCGTTCGTCCCGATGAGCGTCGCCCAACGCGTCCTGTTCGGCGGCGAGATGACCGCGCATGTACGTGATGCCGCCAGCGCGCCATCCGACGCGCGCCCGGGCGCCGGGAATGTGCCGCCCGTGCATCGACCCGTCCGCGCCGGGTAGCCGTAGGCGCCGCATGGATGTCACCCCCACGCTCCCGCGCCGCCTCGTCGCGGCCCTCCTCGCCCTCGTCGCCGTCGCCGCATTGCTGACCGCCGCCTCAGTCCGTGCGCCGGTCGCGGCCGCGCAGGCACCCGCGACGCTGCACGCGTTCGTGCTCGTCTCCGATCCGAGCTCGTTCCGCAACCTGCAGGAGCACGCCGACCAGGTCGGGACGATCTACCCCACCTACTTCCACTGCGACCGCACGGCCGGCCCCACCAACGGGCAGATCCTCGGCAGCGACGACTCGCAGATCAGCGCCTTCGCCCGGGAGCGGGGCATCACGCTGATGCCGCGCTTCGACTGCCAGCACCGGGCGACGCTGCACGCGATCCTCACCGATGCGGCGCTGCGTCAGCGCACCCTCGAGGAGCTGACGGCACTGGTCACCAGCCACGACTACGACGGGCTCAACCTCGACTTCGAGGCCGCGCCGCCGACCGACCGCGACGCCTTGACCTCGTTCGTCACCGACCTCGCCGCGCGGCTGCACGACGCCGGGGCGCGGCTCTCGATCTGCGTGTCGGCCAAGCAGCGCGACGATCCGGCGCACCCGCGCTCCGGCCTGTACGACTACTCCGCGCTCGCGCGCGCGGCCGACACCATCTTCGTGATGGCGTGGGGCATCCACTGGCAGACCTCCGCACCCGGCCCGATCGCCGACTGGCCCTGGTACACCGGCGTCGTCGACTACGTCGCGTCGCTGCCCGACCCTGAGCGCTACGTGATCGGTGCCCCGCTGTACGGCTTCGACTGGCCCGACGGCGGCGGGCGAGCGCACCCGGGCGTCGCGCTGCAGTACGCCGACGTCGTGGCGTCGGCCGACCGCGTCGGCGCCACGCCGCAGTTCGATCCCGCCGCCCACGAGATGCACTTCGACTACACCGGCGCCGACGCTCTCCCCCACCAGGTCTGGTTCATGAACGCCCGCGCGGTCCTCGACCGCTTCGGCTACGCCCGCGACCGCGGCTTCTCGCCCGGCGCGTGGCGTCTCGGGCGCGAGGACCAGGCGCTCTGGACCGGCCTCGGCTGACCTCGGCGTGTGCCCACCGGCGTGGGCGACCGGCGACCCCGGTACCGTCGCGCGCCTGTGATCGCGATCGTCGTCATCCTCGTGGCGGCCGCGCTGCTCGGCTTCCTGGCGCAGCGGCGGATGCTCGGGCGCCACGGCCCCGACCATCCGCTCGCGCGGGCCGAGGGCCTGCCGACCAGCGAGCTCGTCATCCCAGCCCGCACGCTGGCCGGGCTGCTGCTGGCGTTCGTGCTGCTGTCGGTCTACACCTCGTTCGAAGGCGCCGGCACGGAGGCGGCGCGGGAGGCCGGCGCCGTCCTCTCGATGGCCGAGGACGCCGTCGTTCTGACCCCCGCCGCGCGCACCGACGTGGTCGCCAGCCTGCAGTGCTACGCCCGCTCGGTGATCGGACCGGACTGGCGCTCGCAGGAGGACGACGGCGCGCCGTCGCCGGACACCGACGCCGCCTCCGACCGCATCGCGGAGACGCTGCGGGTCGCCGCGGGCGACCAGCGCAACGGCGTGGCGATCGCCTCGATCCTCGCCGACGACAGCCTGCGCATCCAGTCCCGCATCGGCCGGCTCGACGAGGGACGCCCGAGCGTGCCGATGGAGGTGTGGACCCTGCTGATCGTCACCGTGGCGATCATGCTCGCCGGCATGGCCGCGCTCGGCCACCCGGGAGTCCGAACCGGCACCCAGCTCGGCGTGCTCGTCGGCACGACGGTCGTCTTCGGGCTGACGCTGCTGGTCGTCCACGACCTCGACCGGCCGTACGGGGGCGCGGCCGCGGTCCAGCCGGACGCGATGCGGACCGTCGAGCGCCGTATCGCCGCGCCGCCCGGCGGCCACACGAAGCCGCCCTGCGACGCGGAGGGACGCCCGCTGGCGGCCTAGCCGCCAGC
>JAOPZL010000232.1 GCA_025964175.1 Solirubrobacterales bacterium | reverse complement strand
GTGCGATGTTCGCCCCCCACCACCGCGAGGTCGCGTCGGAGCTGGTGCGGGTCTGCCGTCCCGGCGGCACCATCGGCCTGCTGAGCTGGACGCCGGAGGGGACGATCGGCGGCCTGTTTCGCACGATGGGCCCGTTCGCCCCTCCGCCTCCGCCCGGCGCCCAACCGCCGCCGCTGTGGGGCAGCGAGGCGCATCTGCACGAGCTGTTGCACGACCACGTGACGTTCGGGACGCTGGAACGCGGCCGGCTGACGGTCGACGCGTTCGCCCGTCCGTCGGACCTCGCCGAGCACTTCAAGGCCCGCTACGGCCCGACGATCGTGGCGCGTGCCAATGCGGTCAAGAACGACCGCGGGCAGGAGTTCGAGGACGCGCTCGACCGGTACTGCGACGAACAGAACGTCGGAACCCCCGACGACGCCCGGTTCGAGCTGGAGTACCTGCTGGCGGTGGGGACGCGGACGTGATGGTCGGGCTGCGCCTCCGCCGCCTCTCGTGATCTTCCTGCCGCGGGGTGTGCTACTAGACGAATGTCTGATGAGACTTTTAGGCTGCATACTGTACGTTGCACGGTGCAGCACGGATGCTGCCGGCAGGGGTGCCGAAGCGAGTACGGATGCGCCATCCGAGGCCCTCTCGGGCGGCCGCTCACAGGGAGAACTGTCATGCGGGAAGTCACGACACCAGTCCTGGTCGAGGTCAAAAGCGACGCGGCTGAGCGCCTCAGGGTGATCATCGCCGATCCCGATGCCCTGGCGCGGCGCGTCGTGCGCGACGAGCTGCAGAGCCACGCCGACATCGTGGTGATCGCCGAGGCCTCCGACGGGGTGGAGGCGCTCGAGCTGGCCCAGCACTACCGCCCCGACGTGGTGCTGTGCGAAGCGGTGCTGCCGCGCATCGATGGGATGGGCGTCACCCGGGTCCTGCGGGAGAACGCCCCCGACGTTCGCGTCGTGATCTTCGCGGTCTCCAGCGACCCGGACCTCGAGATGAGCACGCTGCGCGCCGGCGCGTCGGGCTACCTCACCAAGGACATGGGCGCCGGCCCCCTCGCGCCCGCGCTGCGCGGCGTCGCACGGGGCGAGGCCGCCGTGTCGCGACTGCTGACCATGCGCCTGATCGAACGCCTGCGGGCCGTGCCCGAGGCCGGCAACGGCATGCGCCCGGTCAAGAGCAACCTCACCTCCCGTGAGTGGGAGGTCCTCGACCAACTGGTCCTGGGCGCCACGACGAGCGACATCGCCGCCAGCCTGTTCCTCACCGAGGACACCGTCTACAGCCACGTCAAGAACATCATGCGCAAGCTCGGTGTCCGCTCGCGCCGCGAGGCCGTCGACGCCGCCGAACGGCTCGTCAGCCTGTCCCTCGCCGCCTGAGCGCCGCTGGTGGCCGGGGAGGGCCGACGCGCTCGTCGCCGCTCACGTCTCGACCGCGGCGTCCAGCAGCGCAGGCGGCAGGACCGCCGCCGCGGAGTTGATCACGTCGATGCCGATCAGCCGGCCGTAGTGGTCGAAGTCGAGCACGATGGACTGCAGGGTGGGAACCAGGCCGGACTCCTCGTGGGCCTCCAGCGCGACCGAGGTGCGGACCTCGCCGGTCGGCGACAGGCGCACGTACGCTCCGCCGTCGGCGCTTAGCGTCACCTGGACCTCGGGCATCGACCGCTCCTCGTTGGCGTATGGCCATGCGGAACGTAATGCGAAGTTCCCGGATTGGCGAGAACTTCCCAGCATGCTGGGCACGATCGACCGTGTCGTCGAGCGTCCGCCCGAGGCTGACGCCGTCGTCGGGCACGATGTTCGCGTTCAGGCCGTTGCAAGGCGTCCGGTTGCACCCTGCTGGCATGTCGACGACCACCCTGTCCTCAGGACACCCCTTCGCCCGGAAGATGCTGAACAAGGTGCCCGAGGTCACCCTGTACTTCTGGATCATCAAGATCCTCTGCACGACGGTCGGCGAGACCGCGGCGGACTACATCAACGTCACCAAGAACCTCGGCCTTACCAACACGACGTACGTGACCGGCGCGCTGCTCGCCGTCTTCCTGCTGGCTCAGCTGCGTCTTCGCCGCTACGTGCCCGGCGTGTACTGGATGAACGTGGTGCTCATCAGCGTGTTCGGCACGTTGGTCACCGACAACCTGACCGACCGCTACAACGTGCCGCTGACCACGACGACCCCGATCTTCGCCGTGGCCCTCGCCCTCGTGTTCGCCGTCTGGTACGCCGTCGAGCACACCCTGTCCATCCACTCCATCGTCACGACCCGGCGCGAGATCTTCTACTGGCTCGCGATCTTCTTCACCTTCGCCCTGGGCACCGCGGCCGGCGACCTCGTCGCCGAGAAGGCCAGCCTCGGGTACGCCGTCTCCATCCTCGTGTTCGGCGGCGGCATCGCCGTCATCACCTTCGCCTACTACGCGCTCAACCTGAACCCGGTGCTGGCCTTCTGGCTGGCCTACATCCTGACCCGCCCCCTCGGCGCCTCCATCGGCGACGAGATGTCCCAGAAGGACCCGGACTTCGGAGGACTCGGGCTGGGCACGACCGCGACGAGCTACATCTTCCTCGCCGCCATCGTCGCCCTCGTGGCCTTCCTCTCGATCACGAGAAAGGACCAGACCCCGCCGGAGAAGGTGCGGGCCGAGGTGCAGCCGCAGCCGGCGGCCTGAGCACCGTCTCCCACATCTCCGGACACGTCGCGGCTCTCTCAGAACCCGCGCCGGAGCGCCACCCTTGCCCGACGGCCTTGCTGACCACCACCGCACGTGGTTACGTTCGGCTCACCCCACCGACGGGAGGAAGAAGATGGCGTACTTGATGACCCATTTCTGGCCTGGCGCGACGGAGGAGCAGTATCGGACCCAGGTGGAGGCGGTCCATCCGGCCGGTGGTCTGCCGGACGGGCAGCTCTATCACGCGGCCGGGCAGGCGGAGGGTGGGATGCTCATCGTCGCCGTCTGGGACTCCAAGGAGTCGGCGGATCGCTTCGTGAGCGAGGTGCTGATAGCCAGCATGCCGGTCGAGGGCGGCTTCAGCGGGCAACCCGAGGAGCGGCTCGCCGAGGTGGCCAACCAGCAGACTGCCGAGGCGTAGACCGCGGCTGAGGCGGGGCGCGCGGCCGGTGCGCGTCCCGCGCCCTGCTCAGTCGATCTGGGAGATGACGACCGTCGCTCCGCCGGTTGCGAAGTTTCCGATGTCGGCGACCGTCGCCTGGCCCTCATCGGAGCCCATCGACGCCTGCAGTTCCTCGTCGCTGTCGTACCACACCTCAGCGATGCGGTAGTAGGGCGCCGGACTTCCATCGGGCGTCCCGACCACCCTCGACGCCTCGAAGCGCTTGACGTTCGGCATCTTCGCCGCCAAGGGCAGGTGCTTCTGGGCGTAGTGCTCCTCGAAAGCCGAAGCGTCTTGCGGATGGCCGTACAGAACGGAGACTTTGATCACGGGGATCCTCTCGCCGTCGGTGGATGGCGCAAACCGTACGCCATCGTCCGCTGTCGAACGTCGAATTGAAGCTGGCTCCGGCCCGGGATACGCTCGCAGCACCGCAATCGGGGAGGTCCCCATGCCACAGGCGAATGCACCGGAGGACACCAGTCGGTTACTCGGGAACGCGATCACATCCGGGGATGTGGACGCTGCGCTCTCCCTCTACGAGCCCGGCGCGACGTTCGCGATCCCGAAAGCGTTCGGCGAGGGATCGGTGACCGGGCATGACGCTCTGCGTGAGACGCTGAGCGGGTTCCTGGCGATGAGCCCAGAGCTCACGGTCAACGCCGAGAAGACGCTCGTCTCCGGCGATACGGCGCTGGTGGTCGGACACTGGACGATGAAGGGTCGCGACGCGGAAGCGAACGTCATCGAAGCCGGCGGCCGGTACGCGGACGTCGTGCGCCGCCAGCCGGACGGCCACTGGCTGTTCGTGATCGACAACCCCAACGGCAGCGACTGACCCCCGGCTCCTCCATGCCGGAGGCGGCCGCCTGCTGGCGACCGCCTCCGATTCGCGTACCCGTGGCGTCCCCGGTCGGCTCTAGACCAGGCGGAAGCGCCCGACGAGGCGCTCGAGCTCCTCCGCCGTGCGCGCCAGCTCCTGGGCCGACGCGGCGATCTGCTGCGTCGAGGCCGACGTCTGCTCGGTCGTGGCGGAGACCTCCTCCGCCGACGCCGAGGACTGCTCGGCCACCGAAGCGACCTCCGTCGTCGCCTCGGAGATGCTCTGGATGCGCTCGTTGACGTCGCGCACCGAGACACCGATCTGCTCGAAGGCCGCGCGGGCCTGTTCGACCACGGCGCCGCCCTGCTCGGAGCGCTGCGCGCCCTCCTCGACCACCGCGACGGTCCGCGTCGTGTCGGTCTGGATCTGCTCGATGAGCTGCCCGATCGACGCCGCCGCCTGCTGTGACTCCTCGGCGAGCTTGCGGACCTCTTCGGCGACGACCGCGAACCCACGGCCCTGGTCACCGGCCCGCGCGGCCTCGATGGCCGCGTTGAGCGCCAGGAGGTTGGTCTGCCCGGCGATGCCGGTGATCGTGTCGACGATCCCGCCGATCTCGCCGCTCTTGGCGGCCAGCGAGCGGATCGCGCCACGCACGTCGTCGGACGACGCGCGGACGCCGGTCATCGCGGTCGTCGCCTGCTCGGCGGCGAGCGCGCCCTCCTCGGCCACCCGCTGTGCCTCGCCGGCGGCCACCGAGGTCTCCTTCGCGGAGACCTGGGTCGACTCGAGCATGCGCACCTGACGCTCGGCGCCGGTGGCGACCTCGTTCACGGCGCCGGCGATCTCACCGGCGGCGCGCCCGGCCTCGGCGCTGGTCTGTGCCATCTCCTGCGACGACGCCGACACCGACGACGACGCCTTGGCGACATCGCTCAGCATCTCGGTCAGGGCGACGCGCGAGCTCTCGTAGCTGTCGATCGACTGGCGGGCGTCCTCGACGAGGTCGTTGAGGGTGCGTCCGGCCTCGGCGATCTCGTCGCTGCCGCGGATCTCCACACGGGCGACATCGGTGCTGACCGTCTCGGTGAGGTTGCCGCCCGCCATCGAGGTCAGGCCACGTCGCAGCGGCGCCAGGCAGTTCGCGGAGACCTCGCGCAGGCGGTCGACGAGCGTCGCCAGCGGCTTGGTCATGCGGCGGGCCAGGATCACCAGGGCGACGATGAGCACGAGGAGGCTCACGACGCCCACGATCAGCAGCGTGGTCCGCAGGGAGTTCGCGACGGCGAGCACCTCGGCCTCGGGAGCGATGGTGACGAGACCCCAGCCGGAGCTCGGGACCGGGGTCCAGCTCAGGTAGGCGGTCTTGCCGGTGAACGGGTCGGTCGTCTTGACCTGGCCCGAGCGGCCGGCCTTGATCGACTCGGCGATCTTCGCCAGCTCGGGGTTGCTCTTCTGCTGCGCGAGCTGCCCCAGCGTCCCCTTGCCGACGAGCTTCTTGTCCGGGGCGGAGATGAACGTGCCGTTCTTGCTGACCAGGAAGGCGTTGCCGCTGTCGAGGATCTTGATGCCCGACACGTCCTTGTCGGTCGCGCTCAGGCGGACCGGGATGCCGACGATGCCGGCGAAGTTCCCATCGTGCAGGATGGGGCTGACCGCGGTGGTGCGCAGCTCGCCGTCGAAGACGTAGGGCTCGACGACCGTCAGCTTCTTCGTCTCCTTCGGTATGTCCCACCATTCGTTGCCGGTGCTCTGAGAAACCGGGTAGAGGCTGATGGAGCCCTTCGCGCGGTCCATGGACGGGACGAACCGGCCGCTGGCGGGGTCCGTGCCGGGCGACGTGGAGCCCTTGAACTGAGCGTCGGCGCCGTCGAACTGGTTGGTGTCGAAGAGGGCGAAGATCCCGAGCTCGCCCGGCATGGCCTGCAGGAGGCCGCGCATCCGGGTCAGGAGCTGCTCGCGCGTGGTGTTGCGCTCGGCTCCGGCCTCGCCGGCGAGCGTCGTCGCGATCGTGGCGCGGCGGACGTTGACGGCGTCGTACTGCGCGGCGTTCTTCGCCGTCTCGCTGGCGACGCTCTGCAGCGCGCTCTTGCGCTGCGCGCTGGTCACCTTGGTGACAGCGACGACCGTCAGGGTGCCGATGACGACGAGCACCAGTGGGACGATCGTGACCAGAAGCCGCATGCGCAGGCTCCGGATCTGGAAGAGTTTTTGGATAGAGGACACGCAGAGGTCGTCGGCCGCGAGGACGGTATCCGGAGCCCGATCGGGGTCAACGGTCCAATTTCTCGACGATCGTCGATGCTGACACGATGTCGATGCGCGATCTGACGAGTGCGCCTGCCGGCGCCGAACTCCCGGAGGACCCACGTGAAGTCTGAGGCGATCTCTCTGACGGGCCTGAGCGTCGCGGTGACCGGCGCAGGCAATGGCATCGGCCGGGCCATCGCCCAGCACTTCGCGCGCGCAGGGGCTCGCGTGACCATCGGGGACATCGACGGGGCGGCCGCTGAGGCGACCGCCGCGGCCATCGGCGAGCGCGTCGTCGCCGCCCTGGACGTCACCGACCCCGACGGGTTTGCCGCGTTCCTCGACGCCGCCGAGGACCGGCACGGCCCCCTCGACGTGCTGGTCAACAACGCCGGCATCGACTGGATCGGGCCCTTCCACGAGGAGCCCGACGCCGTCAGCCGGCGCGAGATCGAGGTCAACCTCCTCGGGTCGGTCTACGGGGCCCGTCTCGCCGTGCAGCGGATGCTTCCCCGCGGCCGGGGGCACATCGTCAACGTCGCATCGGGAGCCGGTCGCGTGCCGCTGCCGGGCAGCGCCGTCTATGCCGCCACCAAGCACGGCATCGTCGGACTCACCGAGTCGCTGCGGCTGGAGTACCGCGACAGCGGCCTGCGCTTCTCGCTGATCCAGCCCGCCCAGGTCGAAACCGGCATGCTCGCGGGCCAGGCGCGCCCGCGACTGCTCCCGATCGTCACCCCGGACGACGTCGCCGCGGCGGTGGTGGGGGCCGTACGCGACAACCGCTTCGAGGTCTGGGTGCCGGCCTCACAGGGCATCACCGCGAAGCTCGGAGCCGCGCTCCCCAGACCGGCCCGGGAAGCCGTCATGCGGGCGCTCGGCGTCGGCAGGATCGCCGGCGACACGGACCGCACCGCGCGCCGCAGCTACCACGACCGGATGTTCGGACAACACTGAACGAGGCCGCGCGGCTTCGTGATCGCCCGGTCGCCTCATGCTCGGCGGCGATGGTGTCGATGGGGAGGAGGCGGTCCGTCGGATCGCTCGGGCGGATGCCCGGACGTGCGGAGGATCGGGCGGTAGTTGATGGGCAGGTTGAAGGTTTCAGGGCTGATCGCGGTCGCGACATTGGCGGCGGCGGCCGCGCCTGGTAGTGCCAGTGCTGCAGCGGGCGGCTTCTATGAGCATCCCGCGAAACTCGGGCAGTACGCCATCGGCGAAGTGATCAGGTCGCAGCCCGCGAAGAAGGTGTCGCCGGATGTGCGTCGCGCCGGCAAGCTCATCCGCATCATGTACCGCTCCGAGGACGCCACCGGCGCTCCGAAGGCCGACACCGGCGTGATCATCGTGCCCCGCGGTCGCGCTCCGCGCGGCGGCTGGCCGGTGGTCGCGTGGGATCACGGGACCACGGGCGTCGGACCCGCGTGCGCCCCGTCGCGGACGCCGCTCCTGGGCGACCAGGACAGCCACTACGCCGCGTACCTGGCCAGCGTCGTCGCGCGCGGGTACGTCGTCGTGGCGCCCGACTACGAGGGCCTCGGCCTCTCCGGCGAGACGTCGCCCTTCGGCGAGCTCGCCAGCGAGGGTCGGTCGACGGTGGACGCGGTCCGCGCCGCGCATGACGTCGTCAAGCCGCTGTCGCGCAAGTGGGTCGTCATCGGCCATTCCCAGGGCGGCCAGTCGGCGTTGGGCACCGCGCAGGTCGCGGCGACCCGCGCTCCGACCTTCCCGCTGCTGGGAACCGTGGCGATGGCGCCCGTCTCGCACTTCGGCGAGCTGCTGGACCTCCTCGGGAGCACCGTTCCGCCGGCGACCTTCACCCTGCCGGAGGTGGCGTACGTGATGCTCAGCGCCCAGGTGACCGACCCCGAGTTCGATCCTGCCAGCGTCCTGTCCGACGGCATGGCGGCCGGGCTGGAGGTCGCCAGGACCGCCTGCTACGGCGAGCTCAACGACTGGTACGCCAAGCACCCGCCGGCCACGCTGTTCAAGCGCAACTGGCGCGACAGCGAGGCGCTGCGGCTGTGGGTCTCGCGCAACGATCCGGGCTCGCTGCTCTCGCCCGGCCCGATGCTCATCGCCCAGGGAGAGGCCGACACGACCGTCCCGCCGGCGCTCACCGCCGCGCTCTACGAGAAGTACCGCGCGATCGGCCAGCAGGTCGAGTTCAAGACCTACCCGGGCGTCGAGCACATCCCGTTGGTCACCGCCGCGCAGCCGGACGTCCTGGCCTGGGTGGCCGACCGCTTCGCCGGCAAGCCGGCGAGCCCGAACGCTCCCGCCGCGTAGCCCGGCCGAGTCGCTTCTCCACCCGCGGCGCCGCCCTGCGTGGGCGGCGCCGCGGGGACCAGAGGTGATCGCCACCGGGTGGATTCGTGCCGCGCGACCCGCTTCGGCGGGTGAACTTCGGTCCACGGCGGTTGGCTCGCCGATTCAGGGTAAGGACCCGCCGTGCGGTGCGGGGCCGAACGGACCCGCCGGCACGCCTGCCGCGCCGGCGAGCGGGCAGCTGGCGCCGGCGTCCCCTGTGCCGGAGGGTTCGCGAGGCGCCGCGCCGCACGTGGGGCTCGACGCCGCCGCGCCGTCGGCTCAGCCGCGTTCCAGGCGAAGCAGGGCCAGGCGCCGCTCCTCGCCACCGACGTAGGCGCGGGGGATCTCGCGGCCGCGGGTCACGCGATGACACGGGATGAGGATGACGATGGGGTTGGAGCCGAGGACGTGCCCGCGCGCGCCGGCGTCGGCCGGCGTGCGCAGCGTGTCGTAGGACGCGCTGCGGGCCGGGCCGATCGTCGTGACCGCGCGGAGCGTCTGCTCGTCATCGAGGCGATCCCAGTCGATCGTGCACGCGCCCGCCTGGCCATCGGCGAAGTACGCGCCGACGGCTTCCTTGCCCCGTGCGAGGTGCGCGCGGGCGGCGCGGCCGCCCCGGCGTGCGCGGATCGCGTCGTTCAGCGCCGGGACGTCGGCGTGGTCGTCGAACACGACGCGGATCACGCCGTCGGCGGTGGCGCCGACGGTGATCGTGCCGACGGGCGTCGCCATCGTGGATGCAGCCACGCCGGTCGCCGGGAGGGTCCCGCTCGGCCGGCGGCGCGCCTGGTCCGCGGAGGAGACCAGGCCGGCCTCGTAGGCGACGCACTCCGCGCAGATCCCCTCGGCGGTGATGGTCACGCGCTCGACGGCGAAGCCCTCGGCGCGCAGGTGGTCGGTGGGCGGTGCGGCGATCGTGACGTCGAACAGGCGCACGCACAGCCGGCAGCGGAAGTGCTGGTGGAAGTCGGTGTTGGACTCGTAGCGCACGGGTTCGGGGGCCCCGACGGCGGACAGGAGGCCGAGCTCGGTCAGCTCGGCCAGCGTCGAGTACACGGTGCCGCGGCCGATCTCGGGGATGACGGTGGTCGCGCGCGCGTGGATCTCGTCGGCGGACAGGTGCTCGGCCGGGCCATCGGCGAACGCCGAGAGGATCGCGCGGCGCTGCGGGGTGACCCTCAGGCCGTGGGCGCGCAGCAACTCGCCGGTGTCGCGGTGTTCGCCCATGCCATACATGTTTGCCCATCTGAGCATATGGATAGTCGACCTAGATAAGACGTTGTCCTACCTAGGAGTGTTCTCATGATCCTTCGCGTGGATCGCCTACTGACCGAGTTGCCGCCCCCGTCGACCCCCGACCCCTCCGGCGCGCGCATCGTGCAGGAGCTCCTGGGCGGGAAGTTCGGCGAGATGTCGACGTTCCTGAACTACACGTTCCAGTCGTTCAACTTCCGCGCCCGTCAGGACGCGCGGCCGTTCTACGACCTGATCGCGAACATCGCCGCGGAGGAGTTCGGGCACATCGAGCTCGTCTCGGCGGCCATCAACACGATGCTCACGGGCGCCGGTGAGAGGGGCACGCTGCCGGACCCGTCGACGGCGATGAACCCGCAGCAGTTCATCGCCGGCGGAGCGGCCACCCTCGTCCAGGACTCCAACGGCAAGCCGTGGAACGGCGACTACGTGTTCTCGTCGGGGGACCTCCTGGAGGACCTGACCCACAACTTCTTCCTCGAGACCGGTGCGCGCAACAACAAGCTGAAGGTCTACGAGATGGTCGATCATCCGGCCGCCCGTGCCCTCACCG
>JAOPZL010000200.1 GCA_025964175.1 Solirubrobacterales bacterium | reverse complement strand
CGGCTCGAAGAAGGCACGGCCCACGACGAACACGCCGCGCTGCGGGATCGCGAAGTCGCGGAGCTGCGCCTGGTCGCACACGCGACCCATCGCTCCGAGGTCCCGGCCGTGCAGGGTGGCAGCGCTGTCGCGCGCGATCCACATCTGCAACGGATTGGCGACGAAGCGCTGGCCGTTGGGCGCGAGCCCGGTCAGGCGCAAGCGGCCGGCGGACAGTGCAAGCCCGGCGCTGCGCGACATGGCCGCCAGGACCGCCGGCGAATGCCACGCACGGTCGGGAAGCAGATCCGCGACCCGATTGAGTGCGCTGGTGACCGGCGTCGACGCGAGCTCGACGGTCCAGGTCAGCGCCCCGCCGTCGGCGCTGATCGCGAAGCTGCGCGGGCCGGTCCAGACGATGTCGACAGGACCTTCGCGAACGTCGGCAACGGCCGCCCCGAAGTAGCGCGTGCAGGCGAGCTCGGCAGGCACGTCTTGGTAGAACGTCCACCGGCCACTCGGCGCGCGGTGCCAGACCGAGCGGTATCCCGGGCCGATCGATGACGCCGGAAAGCGCCTCAGAGCGAGGATGTGCCCCGTCTTGAACGGCAGCCCCATGACCCCGTAGCCGAAGAACCGCTCCCCGGACCCGGCCGGCACCATGGCATCGCGTTCGATCTCGGCGGCGTACTCCGCAGGCTGGCGCACCGTCGTACGTTCGCAATGCCCGGCTTACAGCGCAACGGCACCTGGCCGTCAGCTCTGGGCCCGCGAGCTCACGGTGTTGATGACAATGGCGAAGACGATGATCAGCCCCGAGACGATCTGCTGCCAGTACGGCTCGACGTCGAGGAGGTTCAGGGCGTTCTGGAGGAGGGCGAGCAGCAACACCCCGAATACCGTGCGCCAGATGGCGCCGCGACCCCCCACGATGCTCGTCCCGCCGATGACGACGGCCGCGATCGCGTTCAGCGTGAGGGTGTTGGCCGGGGCGTAGGTGCTGCCGATGCCGGTGCGGGTGGCGAGGATGAGCCCGCCGATGGCGGCCGCGACGCCGCCGACCACGAAGACGAACGTCATCACCCGCGGGATGGAGATGCCCGACAGACGAGCCGCCTCGGGATTGCTGCCGACCGCGAACACCTGCCGGCCGATGAGCGTCGTCGTCAGCAGCAGCGACAGCACGATGAAGACCACGACGGTGACGATGACGCTGACCGGGACGATTCCGAAGCGATGCGCGCCCAGCCAGGTGAACGCGGTGTCGCTGGAGAGATCGAGGCTGCTGCCCTGCGTCGCCATCAACGCCACGCCGGCCATGACGAGGCCCGTGGCGAGCGTTGCCAGGAACGAGCTCACGGCCAGCTTGCCGACCAGGAAGCCGTTGATGAGGCCGCAGGGGATGCCGACGGCGATCCCGAGCAGCACGCCGAGGACCGCGCTGTCGAGCTGGACGGCGAACCATGCGCCGAAGACGCCGCTCAGCGACAGGACCTGGCCCGACGACAGGTCGAAGGCGCCGGCGATGATCACGAACGTCGTCCCCAGCGCCACGAGCATCAGCGGCGCGTTCTGGTCGAGGATGTTCATGAAGTTGCGCATCGAGAAGAAGTTCGGCGCGGCGAACGACATGACGATGAACATCAGCACCACGATCAGGACGACCGTGTAGTCGCGCAGCCATCCGCGGATCCGGGGGTTGACGCCGTACGGGGAGGGCGTCGCAACGCCGGCGAGACCGGTCATGTCACTTCCTTGATGAAGGTGGATTGCGCCGAGACGCCGAACGCCGCGGCGAGGGCCGCATCGTGGGACGTCTCGCTGGCGTCGAAGCTCGCGACGATGCGGCCTTCTCGCATCACCTCGAGGCGGTGGGACATCTGCGCCACCTCGTCGTACTCCGAGGAGATGAGGATGACGGCCATGCCGCCCTCGAGCAGCCCGACGACGATGTCGTAGATCGCGCGGCGCGCGCCGATGTCCACACCACGGGTGGGCTCGTCGAGGATCAGGACCTTCGGGCGACGCAACAGCGTCTTGGCGAACAGGACCTTCTGCTGATTGCCCCCGGACAGGACGCCGACCGTGCCGGCGAGGTCGACGGGATCCACACCCATCGTCTCCAGCTCGCCGCGCGCGGCGTGGCGCTCGGCGTCGCGGCGCAGAAGCCCAGCGGTGCAGAACTGCGCCAGGGAGGCCATCGTCGCGTTGCGGCGCTGGCTCATCCCGAGGAACAGGCCCTGGTCCTTGCGGCTCTCGGGGAGCATGGCGATGCCGGCGTCCATCGCGGCCGCCGGCCCGGAGAGGTCCACCGGCTCGCCGTCGACCAGCACCTCGCCGGTGACGCCAGGCAGCGCGCCGAAGATGGCGTGAGCGAGCTCGGACCGGCCGGCACCGACGAGACCGAACAGCCCGACCACCTCGCCGGCCCTGACCGTCAGGTCGACACCTGTGTCCTGTCCGCGCCGGCGGAGGTCCCGCACCTCCAGAACCGGCCGCGCGTCGACCGCGACGGCGGGACGGTCGGGGAAGTTCGCCTCGTGGGCGCCTCCCAGCATGTTCGTGACCAGCGTGTCGACGGTCGCGTCGGCGCTGTTCACCGTCCGCACGTGGCGGCCGTTGCGCATGATGGTCACCTCGTCGCTGAGCGCCATCACCTCGTCGAGGAAGTGCGAGACGTAGATGATCCCGATGCCCGAGTCGCGCAACGACCGCACGACGGCATGCAGCTTCTCGGCGTCCTGGGCCGAGAGGGACGAGGTCGGTTCGTCCATGATGATCACCCGAGCCCCCCGGGCCAGAGCCCGCAGGATCTCCACCTCCTGCTGCTGGGCGATCGGCAGCGCGCCCACGCGGGCGCCGCCGTCGATCTCGAAGCCCGTCCGCTCGAGGAGGTCGGCGAACTCCTGGCGCAGCCCCCGGCGCGACACCACGCCAAAGCGCGACGGTTGCTGGCCGAGCAGGACGTTCTCCCGCACGGACAGGTCCGGCGCCAGCGAGAGCTCCTGCTGCATGATCGTGATACCGGCCTGCAGGGCCTCCGCGGGCGAGGAGAACGCCATCGGCGTCCCCCCCACCCGCAGGGTCCCCTCGTCCGGGCGCGTGACGCCGCTCAGGATCTTGCCGAGCGTCGACTTGCCGGCGCCGTTCTCCCCGACCAGGCCGTGAACCGACCCGGCGCGGAGGGAGAACGACACGTCGTCGAGCGCACGGTGCCGCGCGAAGGACTTGACGATGCCGTCAGCCTCCAGGATCGGCGTGCCCACGCCCATGGGATCCAAGGGCGAAACGGTCTCGTGCCCGGCCTCGATGCTCACCCCTCCCATTGCCCCTTGACTTCGGGGTGAGCGTCCAGCACGGCCTTCGTGAGCCGGTTGGGAACCTTGTCGACGTCGCGGTCCTGGACGATGAACTGCAGATCCGCGGGGACCTCCTTGCCGGCGATGTCGAGCAGGATCAGCCGTGTCGCCGCCGCGCCGATCGACTGCGCCCGGTTGTAGCTCGTCTGGACCCACTTGCCGGCGCGCACCTGCGCGACGCCGTACACCGTCCCGTAGGCGCTGACCACCTTGACGTCGTCCTTGGTGAGGCCGATCGTCTTGCCCGCAGCCTGGAGCGAGCGCTCGGCCCCGCGGGTCTGCTGGTCCGCCTGGGACGCCAGGACGTTGACGTCGGGGTGGGCCTGCAGGCAGTCCGCGGCGGCGGTCTTGCCGACGTCCTGGTCGTACCCGCCGTCACCCTCGCAGACGATCTCGATGTTCGGGTGTGACTTGATCATCTTGTTGAAGATGTCCGGCTTGACCTTGTCGAACGCGAGGGCGCGCACACCCCAGATGACGATGACCTTGCACGGGTCGTGCGGCTTACACGCCTCGATGACGCCTTCGGCCATCGTCTCGGCGTTGACGGTGAGGTCCTCGATGACATCGCCGGTCATCCCCTCGACCTGGTTCTTCATCGACAGGACGTCGGGACCGGCCGGCTGCAGCGTGCTGACCACCGGGATCCCCGCCGCGACGAGCTGCTTGATCGCCGGCGCGATGCTCGTGGAGTCGTTGGGGGTGATGACCAACCCGTCGTAGTTCTTGCTGACCGCGAGGTCGGAGACCAGCTGGAACTGGACCTGGGCGTCGAACGACGGCGGCCCGATGAACTTGGCCTGCGCGCCGTTGGCCTGTGCCTCACACGTGATGCCCGTGAAGGTGCCGAGCCCGCCGCCGCCACCGGACCAGGAGTTGTCCTGGCCGAAGCCGATGTAGGCGATCCGCTTGCCGTCGACCGAGCCCTTCGGAACCGCGGGCAGCTGCTTGGCGCCCTGATTCCAGTCTGCCTCGCCGATGACGTTCGGGCCCGAGCACTCCGAGCTCACGGCAGCGGCCTTCGTGTCGCCGGCGCCGCCGGCTGCGGTGGCACTTGCACCGGTCGACCCGCTTGAACCCTTGTCTTCACCCCCGCAACCCACCAGCAGGGCGACCAGCAGAAGTGGTATCGCCAGAGAGGTTCGTCGTCGCAACATGGTCCATCCTTGCGGTAGGCGTTGACCAGCAGTCCGTCCGAATTCCGACGATAACTGCGTTGCGGCGGGGCGCTGCGTACGTTCCGACTATGAACGGGCGAGTGCCGTTGGTTCGCTGGTATGAGAGGCCTCGGCCCACGGGCACAGGTACGGTCCCGTGCTGCTGAGAGTCACCACGACGCGCCCGCTTCCTATTCCAGCAACCGGCGAGACGGAGTACCGACAATGAGCTCGGCCGTTACAGAAAATCGGCGCACCGCGCGAACGTTCTGCCGGTTGTGCAACGCGGCCTGTGGGGCGGTCATCACGCTCGAGGGCGAGCGGGTCGTGGAGGTCCGAGGTGACCGCCAGCACCCGATCTCGCAGGGATACCTCTGCCCGAAGGGCCGCGCCATCGGGGCCCACCACCACCATCCGGGCCGTCTGGATCGGCCCCTCCTCGGGCGCGACGGTGGACGCGTGCCGGTGCCGTGGAACGAGATGCTCGACGACCTCGCCGGCGCGATCGGGTCGACGATCGCAAAGACGGGGCCGCAGGCCTTCGGCATGTACAAGGGCACCGCGCACACCGTCGAATCCGCAGCCGCCGGCGCCGGTGCGGCGATGCTCGCCCAGCTGGGTTCGCGCCAGTGGTACACGTCGCTGACCGTCGACTGCCCCGCGCTGTGTCTCGTGGCCGAGCTCGTGGCCGGGCACCCGTGGCTGCTGCCGGTCCCGGACAGGGACACCCGACTGACCGTGCTCGTCGGCACGAACCCGATGGCATCCCACGGCCACACGTTCAACATCCCGCGGCCGAAGGAGTGGCTGCGTTCCTGGGCGCGTGAAGGGGAGCTGTGGGTCATCGACCCGCGGCGGACCGAGAGCGCGGACGTCGCCACGATGCACCTCGCGCCGCGTCCCGGAACCGACTACCTGCTGATGGCGTACCTGGTCCGCGAGCTCCTGCGCGATGGCGCCGATCACGCCTACCTGGAGCGCCACGCGACCGGCGTCGGCGCTCTCGCGGCGGCCGTCGAGCCGTTCACGCTGGAGCGGGCCGCCGACGGCACCGGCATCCCCACCGACCAGATCGTCCGGCTGCTTCGCAAGATCCGGGAGACGGGCCGCGTCTCGATGGTCACCGGGACGGGGCTGAACTTCTCCGACGCCGCCAACGTCACGCTGTGGCTGGCCTGGATGGTCTGTGCGGTCACCGGCTCGCTGGACCGCCCGGGCGGCATGTGGTTCAACCCGGGCTACCTGACCCAGACGCACCGCCAGACGTGGGCACCACGGGATGGGAGCGCCGGACCGGGCCCGGCGAGCCGCCCCGAGCTGGCGCAGCGGTTCGGCGAGCTGCCATGTGCCGCGGTCGTCGACGAGATCGAGGCCGGGAACCTCCGCGCGTTGCTCGTCCTCGGGGGCAACCCGCTGATCGCATGGCCACAGCCCGAGCGGGTCGCACGCGCGCTGCGAAAGCTCGACGTCCTGGCCGTCGTCGACGTCATCGACAACGGCGTCACCGCGTTGGCGACGCACGTGCTGCCGGCAGCCGCACAGCTCGAGCGGGCGGACATCCCCACGGGCGCCGAGCTCTACGCGCTGCAGTCGTTCAGCCAGTACACCGGGCGCGTCGTCTCGCCCGGCGCCGAGCGCCGGCCCACATGGTGGATCCTCGGGCAGCTCGCCGGCCGTCTCGGCCTGGACGTCCCCGGCGGGCCCGATCCCGACGCGGGCACCGAGGAGGCGCTCCTGCAGGCGCTCTACGGGTCCGACCACGCGCGCTGGCAGGCGCTTCGCGACACCGAGAACGCCGTGGTCACCGAGGAGCGGCCGTACGACTGGGTCCACGGCAAGATGCCCGACCAGCGCCTGCGGCTCGCGCCGGAACTGCTCGTGCGGGAGCTGGCCACGATGCGCGAGACCGAACGCGGTGGGCTCACGCTGATCAACCGGCGCCAGCTGCGCAAGAACAACTCGACGCTCGCCGACGGCCAAGGGCTCGCCCGCGCCGCGCGTCCCGAGACCATGTTGCATCCACAAGACGCGCTCGAGCACGGCATCGCCGACGGCGACGCCATCGTGATCTCCAGCGCCTACGGCGAGCTGCGGACCAGGGCCCGCATCGACGAGCGGGCGATCCGCGGGACCGTGTCGGCCCCGCATGGCTTCGTGGAGGCCAACGCCGCCGCGCTGATCTCCAGCGACGAGGTCGACCCCGCGACCGGCATGCCGATCATGACGGGCGTCCCCGTCACGGTCGTCCGCGCCTGAGGCGGTGCTCAGCCGGCCGTGCCGTTGGTGGCACGCGTCGGCGCGGCCGCGGGCACCTACGAGTTCCCGCGGTCGGTGAAGCCCGTGGGATCCAACGACGCGACGCCCGCGAGCAGCCGCCCGGGGGTCCGGCCCAGGTCCTCGGCCGCCTCCTTGCGGCGAACGGCCTCACGTACCACGCGACCCGCCAGGTAGCGCACGGGCTCCGGCGGCATACGACCTCCGCGGGGCCGCCGCAGGCTCTCGGGAAGGCGCCCGACCTCGCGGCCGAGAACCATGTCCGCCAGCGCGGTGCCCGCAACGTACGACGGGCCGACACCGTTCCCGGAGAACCCTGCCGCGACGAGGATCTGCGGCTGCCTGGCCAACGGCCCGGCGAAGGGCAGACCGGTCGCCGAGTAGTCGACGGCGCCGCGCCAGTGACGGGTGATCGGCACGTCGCAGAGCATCGGATAGGTGCGGGTGAACTGGGCGCGCACCTGCTCGGCGGCATCCGGGGAGGTGTTGAACGAGGAGGTGATCCGCGACCCCAGGGCCAGACCGCCGCCGCCCTTGCCGAACACCACGCGGCCGTCGTCGGTGGTCCGGTAGTAGTTGACCAGGCGCCGGCTGTCGGAGATCGACAACCCCACGCCCCATCCGATCGCGTCGAGGCGCTCCGGGACCGGGTCCGTCGCGATGACGTCGCTGGCGATCACCACGAGCGAGCGCCGGATCTCGGCGATCGCCGTGGCCCACGCGCTGATGCTCAGAACGACCTTGTCGGCGCGGATGCTCCCGCGCGCCGTCGTGACGACCGGCGCCGGGCTGCCACCGAGCTCGGTCATGGCGGTGCCTTCGAGCACCGTGACTCCGAGCTTGCGGGCGTGCTCGGCCAGCCCGCGGACCAGGCGGCCCGGATGAATGGTCGCGGGAGCAGCCTCGAAGATCCCGGCGACGTGCGACGCCGAGCCCGAGCGGGCGGCCACCTCCGCTGGGTCGAGCAACTCGTACGGGTGCTCCCCCGCGGCCGCCAACTCGTCGACGGTGTACTTCCAGGCGTCCACTTGCGCGCGGTTGGTGGCGGTCCACAACCAGCCGCCCTGATGGAAGTTGCCATCGATGCCGTTCACCTCACAGAACGATCCGATGTCACTCACTGCCTGTTGCACCGTGCGGGCGTAGGAGCGGGCGTCCTGCGTCCCGCAGATCTTCTTCAACGTGCCGAACTTCGACCATGCGGTCATGACGAAGCCGCCGTTGCGTCCACTGCCCTGTCCACCGCACACGCCCGCCTCGATGAGAACGACGTCGAGTGACGGATCAGCCTGCTTGAGGTGGATCGCCGTCCACAGCCCGGTGAACCCGCCGCCGACGATGCACACATCAGCACGAGATGGAACAGGTGAACGCTCGATATCAGAGACAGCTGGTGCCGACGCCTGGTCGAGCCATAGGGCGCGCGCTCCCGCACCAGCGGAGATGGGAGAGCGGAAGGTGGCGATGCGCGTCATGGTGAGGATTTCTCAGAACGATCGGAGTTAACGGAAGTCATGGCGAGGACGTTCACACGAATTGGTGGAACCGAGCTTCGAGGCGGATGCGAGCAGCGAGACGCCCGGGGGTGGACGGACAGGACCACCCCCGGGCGCTGCGAAGGGCCGGCGCCGGCCGCTGCTAGGAGGCCATCTGCGATCGCCGCTCGCGGGTGGCCGGCTCGTCGACCTGCAGGTCGTCGGTGAGGACGACGCCGTAGGTCTCCGACGCCTTCTCGCGGGAGACGAACTGGTTGCGGACGTCGACGGCAACCCGCTCGGCGGGGCGTTGTACCGCCGGTCCCCAGCCCCCGCCGCCGGCGCTCTCGAAGACGAACGCCTCGCCGGGCGCGAAGCCGATGTTGCCGAGCATCTGCGGCAGCCATGAGCCGTCGTCGTCGAGGCCCCCGATGGTGGAGAGCGTCCCGTCGACCGCCCGGCGCATCTGGCGCTGGCGGCGCGAGTACCCGCCGCCGTTGACGCCGGGTGAGCCCTCGCGGGTCCGGGAGCATTCCATCGTGATCATCTGGCCGCGCCCGAGGAACTGCACCTCGAGTCGCACGCCGCAGCCCCCGCGATGCAGCCCGTCGCCGGCCGAGTCCGTGATGATCTCGTAGGAGAGGTAGCGGACCGGGAACGAGATCTCCGCCGTCTCGGCCGGGAGGTTCTGGCAGTTGCCGAGCGGGTCCATCGTGACGTGCATGCCGTCGTTGTACGGCGTGCCGCCCCAGCCGCCCGCCGGGAGATCCGTGAGCACGTGGACCTCGCCGGTCTCCGGGTCGGCCGCACTGACGACGAACCAGTTGGCGTCCGAGCATGTCGGCGCGATCGCCTTGTCCGGGATCGCCTTCGCGAGCGCCATCCAGATGGCGGCGCAGACCTTCGACGAGGTCGCCGTGGTGCACCCGATGGTCGGTGCCGGCCACGCCGGGTTGAGCCACGTCCCCTCCGGGATCACGAGGTCGAGCTGGCGGTACAGGCCGGCGTTCGGGGGCGCGTCCGGGTTGAGGAAGAACTTCAGCGAGTAGTAGATCGCCGAGGCGGTGTTGGCGTACGGGGAGTTGATCGGTCCGACGGTCTGCGGATCGCTGCCCGTCAGATCGATCTCGATGCGGTCGTCCGCCACCGTGAGCTTCACCCGCACGGTGAGCGGCTCGTCGGAGAACCCGTCGCTGTCGACGTAGTCGGTCGCCTCGTAGACGCCGTCTGGGATGCGCCGGACCGCCGCGGCGGTCATCGCCTGCGTGTAGTCGAGGACCTCCTGCATCCCCTGCTTGACCACGTCGGCGCCGTACTTGCCGGCCAGGCGCAGCATCTCGTCGGCGCCCGCACGCAATGCGCCGATCTGGGCCTGGATGTCACCCTCGACGTACTGCGGGGTGCGCGTGTTGTTCTTGATGATGCCGACGAGCTCGTGGTTGAGCTCCCCGCCCCGCGCGAGCATCGACGGAGGCAGGCGGAGCCCCTCGCCGCCGATGTGCGTGTCGAGGTTGCCGCCGAGGTCGGTCCAGTGGGCCCGGCTGACTGCGACCGCGAGGAGCTCGCCCTCGAAGAAGACCGGCATCGTCAGCGTGACGTCGGGAACGTGCGTGCCACCGCTGTAGGGGTCGTTGAGCAGGACGATGTCGCCCTCGCCCAGCGTGCTGAGCTCGTAGCGCTTCAGCGACGCCTGCACGCTGAACTGCATCGCCGCGATGTGCACCGGGCAGTTCGCGGTCTGCCCGATCAGCTCGACGTTCGGGTCGAAGATCGCGTTGGAGTAGTCGACCATGTCGTAGATGATGGGCGAGAACGAGGCCTTCTGGAGCACCTGGCTCATCCGCTCGGAGGCGTACTCGAAGCTGCGCCGCAGCACCTCGAAGGTGACCGGGTCCAGCTTCCGCTGAACGACGGGTGAACTGGTGGCGCTCATGCCAAAGCCTCTTCGGTCGTGATGAGAACGTTCTCGTAGCGATCTGCCCGTCCCACCGCTCCCGGCGGCAGCACGATGACCCCGTCCTGCTGCTCGATGATCGCCGGCCCCCGGACGATCTGCTCGACGGACAGCCGCTTGACGTCGTGGATCTCGACGTCGTGATGGGTGCCGTTGAAGTACGCCTTCCGGCGCTGCTTGATCGAGTCACCGCCGCCGTTGCCCTCGTGGACGTGGTGCATCGCGGCGGTGAAGGCCTCCGGATCGGGCTTCTCGGTCGCACCGACGCCGGTGACGCGGAGCGTGACGAACGCGACCCCGAAGCTCTCGGAGTAGACGCCGTACTCGCGCTCGTGCACCTTGTGGAACGCCGTCGCGATCTCCGCGATGGAGTCCACCGTGAGCGTTCCGGACGGGACCGGCGTCGACACGTCGTAGGACTGCCCCACGTACCGCATCTGCGCGCTGCGCTCGAGCGTCGCCCGTTCGGCGGCCACCCCGTCCTTGGTCAGCAGATCGGAGACCTGCTCCTCGAGCAGCGCGAACGCCGTGTTGAGCGCGTCCGCGTCGACCTCGCCCGACTCCGAGTAGAACGTGGCCTCGAGGTCGTGGCGGATGTCCATCGTCGTCGCGCCGAACGCGCACGCCACGCCGGCGAAGCGCGGGACGAGCACGGCGTTGATGCCCACCGACTGCGCGATCGTGTGGGCGTGGAGGCCGCCCGCGCCACCGAACGCGACGAGCGTGTGGTCGCGCGGATCGCGACCGCGATCAGTGGACACCATGCGGATGGCCGATGCCATGTTCTCGCTCACGATCTCGGTGATGCCCTCGGCGCAGTCATGCACCGACATCCCGAGCGCCTCGGCGATGCTCATCATCGCCTCGGTGGCCGCGTCGAGGTCGAGGTCGAACTTGCCGCCCAGCGTGGGGTCGATCCGACCGAGCACGAGGTTCGCATCGGTGACCGTCGGCTTCGTGCCGCCGCGCCCGTAGCAGGCCGGTCCCGGATCGGCGCCGGCGCTCTGCGGGCCGACGCGCAGCGAGCCGCCGTCGTCGATCCACGCGATCGAGCCGCCGCCGGCGCCGATGCTGCGGATGTCGAGCATCGGCGTGATGATCGGACGCTCCCACTCGATCTCGTACTCATCGGTGATGAGGCCGACGCCGTCCTCCATGAGGCTGGCCTCGAAGCTCGTCCCGCCGACGTCGGTGATGATCAGGCTCGGCGCGTCCAGCAGCTCGCTGAGGTAGCTGCCGGCGGCGACGCCGCCGGCCGGACCGGACTCGATCAGCTCCTCCGGGCGCTCCTTGGCGGTCTCGCCGCGCATCATGCCGCCGTTGCTCTTGACGATGTACAGGGGCGCGGTGGATCCGGCCGCGGCGAGCTTCTGCTCGAGGCGCTCGATGTACTCGCTGACCGCCGGCAGCAGCGCCGCGCGGATCACGGTCGTGGTGAAGCGGCCGAGCTCGCGCATCTTCGGCCGGGTCTCCGAGGACAGCGCGATCTGCGCGTCCGGGATCACCTCGAGGATGAGCTGCTTCATCTCCTGCTCGTGACGCCCGTCGCGATAGGCGTTGATGAACGCCACGGCGATGTTGGTGATCCCGAGATCGGCGATCTCCCGGATGACCCGCAGCGACTCCTCGCGGTCGATCGGGGTGACCGTGTTGCCCTGCGCGTCCATGCGCTCGGTCACGCCGAACCGCCGGCTGCGGTCGATGAGCGGCCGCGTCTTCACCTGATAGGGGTCGTACAGGTGACGCCGTCGCTGGCGTCCGATCTCGATCACGTCCCGGAACCCTCGCGTGGTGATGAGGGCCGGCTCGGGGTAGCGGCGCTCGATCAGGGCGTTCGTGGCGATCGTCGTGCCGTGGACGATCGTGTCGATGTCCTTCGGGTCGATCCCCGCCGCCTCGAGCGCCTGCATCACGCCGATCGACGGGTCGGCGGGAGTCGAGAGCACCTTCGCCTCTCGCACCTGTTCACCGGGAGCGGCGCTCAGGTCCCACCCGAAAAGGTCGGTGAACGTTCCACCTACATCAATTCCTACGCGGAGCATCGTCTCGTCGATTCCTCTCAGGAAATGGGCTGCGAATCGCGACATTAACGACGCAGTCCAGATGCGGATCCGGCTGCGAATATGAATGGCCGGCCCGACTTGGTTCGTTGGTATGAGGGCCCTCGGCGGCCCCCGATCGCACGACCTCGCGAGGCCTACCGGTTCACTCGAGCGTGTCGAGTGCGTTGATCGCCGGCCACAGTTCGGCGATCGTGGCGGTGTCGTTGAGCTTGCGTCCGGTCAGCTCCTCGACGCGCCGCATGCGGTAGACCAGGGTCTGCTTGTGGACGAACAGCTCCGACGCCGCCCGCTGCCACGAGCGGTTGCACCGGAGGAAGGCCCGCAGCGAGGCGACGAGCTCCGTTCCACGCTCCGTGTCGTACTGCAGCACGGGACCGAGCGTCCGCTCGACCATCGCCCGCGCCTCCGTGATCGAGCGCGCGCCCGTCACGCCGGCCTGCTCGCCGTAGTGGCAGCAGCACCGGTCCTCGCTGATGGCGACCTGGAGCGCCCAGCGCGCCTCCCGCAGGGCATTGCGCACCTCGTCCGTCCCGGCGAAGATCTCGCTGACGCCGATCCGCACGTCGTCGACCGCCAGCAGCTCGGCCACCTCCTCGACCGCGCCGCCGGAGAGGAGGCAGTGCAGGAGGTTGCCACGGCGCAGGAGCATGTGCGGGATCTGGCGCTCGGCGAGGGCGTGATGCGCCCAGCCGCCGGCATCGCCCTCGGATGCGCGTGACGGGCGGGTGGCGACCATCAGGGCCAGCGGCCCGTCGTGCAGGCCATGGGACTCGAGTTGCGATGCCGCCGACAGCGGGGAGAGCCGCCCGTCGACCAGGTGCGCGAGCGTCTCCGAGCCGAGACGCCGCTGCTGCTCACGCGCTGTGAGCAGCCGTTCGAGCTCCAGCGCGGCGACGGTCGCGACGTGCTGGAGGATGGCGTAGGGCGGCGCCTCGGAACCGTGCGGGACGGCGATCAGCGACGCCGGCCGCCGCGCCGGCACGGGGACGACCAGCGCGGTGGTGTTGCCGACCGACAGCCGCAGGATGCCCGGCATGGCCCCACCGCGACGGCCGGACTCCTCGAGGAAGGCTTCCCGGACCGCGCGCGCAGGGGTATGCGAGCCGTCGAACACGACGGTTCCGCGGTCGTTGGTGCAGACCGACAGCGCACAGTCGATCTCCTCGCCGAGGTCCCGCAGCAGCTCGGCGGCGCTGGAGCTGCGCACCGCCGCGGCACGGACGCTGTCGTAGATGCGCACGGTCTTGACGAGGCGGAGGTGCTCGGGCCCCTGGCTGGCGGCGGCCACGGTGCGACTGATCTGGATGAACGGCACCTCGAACGCGGTGAAGAGCAACGGCAGCTCGCGGCGGTCGGCCGCGTCGAGCATCTCCTGCGACAGGGGTGGCGCGAGCATGTTCTCGCCCACGGCGATGCCGCTCACCCCGATGGCGGCGAGCGTGTCGACGAACGCCACCTGCTCCTGCGGGTCGGCGGGAATGCCGAGCCCGACCGTCATCAGGAGGTCGCCGGCCTCCAGCCAGTCCCAGGGCCGGGGCATCTCGACGCTGTGCGCCCAGGCGATCGTGCGCCCCGCTCCGGAGGCCCCTGCGTGGATGCGCGTGTGCAGAAACGGGATGTCCGTGAGCTGCTGGACCGTCAGCGGCATGGCTCGCGGTTTTCCTCTCGTCGCCGGTGCTCGATGCGCCACCCTAACGGTCGGTGCGCAACGCCTCCAGCCCTGGCGCTCGGCTCATACGCACGTAGTGCCGCGCCGGTGGGCGTTGTCCTCACGCGCAATTGCCACGACATCCCGCGTCGGCCCTACTGCCGAAGATGAGAACAGTGATCATGGGCGGGGCAGGCGAGGTCGGCGGCGAGCTGACGCGCGACCTCGCGCGATCCGGGGCGTTCGACGAGCTGGTCATCGCCGATGTCGACGAGGCTGGGGCTCGCGCCCTGGCCGACGAGCTGGGCCGTGGCGGAGTCACGGCCGTCGGGCTCGACGTGCACGACCGTGAGGCGGCGCTGCGCCTGCTCGAGGGCGCCGACGTGCTGATGAACTGCACGAGCTTCGTGCTCTTCGACGCGGTGCTCGACCTCGCCATCGAGTCGCGCGTCGACTACGCCGATCTCATCTCCGAGCCGACGCAGGCCCAGGCCCGCGCCGTCCGCGATGCGGGGATCACCGCGATCTCCGGGCTGGGTGCCACGCCGGGACTGTCGAACGTGCTGGTGCGGCACGCCGCCGAGGAGCTCGACGAGCTCGAGGAGGTCCACATCTCCTGGGTCAGCTTCCGCACGATCGCGCCGACGCCGGGGCTGCTGGACACGATCCTGTGGGAGGTCTCCGAGGACTGCGAGACGCGCCAGTTCTTCCAGAACGGGCGTTACGAGCGCGCGGCGTTCCTCGACGGCTCGCGGCTCGTGCGGTTCGCGGAGCCGGTCGGCCCGCAGCGCGTCACTTTCCTCCCCCACCCGGAGGTCCGCACGCTGCCGCGGCACTTCCCGAGCCTGCGCTTCTGCGCGGTGCGCGGAAGCTGGCGCCCGGAACTGATGGAGGACATGCGCGTGCTCAGCCGCTACGGGCTGCTGGCCGGCGACCGGCGCGAGACGACCAAGCAGAGCATCTGGGACCGTCTCGGCGGCCGGCGCGACGACGCGCCGTGGATGCTCTTCGTGCACGTGGAGGTCGTCGCCATGCACGACGGCGAACGCGTCCGGCGCGCCTACGACGCCAGCCATCCGGCGACGTGGGGGCAGCTCGGGCCGGGGCGGATGACCGGCGTGCCCGCCGCGGTCGGGGCGCAGCTGCTGGCCCGTCACGGGCGCATCGAGACCGGCTTCGTCGACCCCGAGGTCTACTACGACCCCTTCGAGTTCCTGGCCGAGCTGGAGCGCCGCGGGACCGTGCGCGTCACCTGGTCGCAGGAGGCCGTCTGACGATCGCGGTCAGGCGTCAACCTCGCGCGCGCTCACGGAGCACGAACTTCTGGATCTTGCCGGTGCTCGTCTTGGGCAGCTGATCGAGCACCGCGACCTCCTTCGGGGTCTTGAAGCCCGCCAGCCGCGCGCGCATGAACCCCTGTAGCTCGGCCTGGTCGAGCGCCTGACCGGCGCGCAGCGTCACGTAGGCGACCGGCACCTCGCCCCAGCGATCGTCGGGCCGGCCCACGACCGCGGCCTCGGAGATCGCCGGGTGGGCGCTCAGCGCCTGCTCGACCTCGATCGTCGAGATGTTCTCACCGCCGGAGATCACGACGTCCTTGAGGCGGTCGCGCAGCTCGATGTATCCGTCGGGATGCATGACGGCCAGGTCGCCGGAGTGGAACTCGCCGCCGGCGAAGGCCTGCGCCGTCGCCGCCTCGTCGCGGTAGTAGCCGGGCGTGACGTTGTTTCCGCGCATCACCACCTCCCCCACCGTCTCCCCGTCGCGCGGGACATCGCGCATCTGGGCGTCGACCACGCGCAGCGCCTCGGACACGATCGTGCCGACGCCCTGTCGCGCGCGCAGCCGGCCCTGCTCGGTCGCGTCGAGCTCGTCCCACCCCGGGTTCCAGGCGCAGACCGCGAGCGGGCCGTAGGTCTCGGTGAGGCCGTAGAGGTGCGTGACGTCGAGGTTCGCCGAAGCGGCCCGCTCGAGCAGCGCGGGGGTCGGCGGCGCGCCACCGATGAACACCTTGACCGGCGCCGGACAGCAAGCGCCGGCCGCGTCGTCGAGCATCATCGTCAGCACCGTGGGGGCCGCGCACAGGTGGGTCACTCCGCGCTCGAGCAGGGCCTCCCAGATGCGCCCGGTGTCGATCTGGGGAAGACAGACGTGCAGCGCGCCGGTCGCGGTCACCGCCCAGGTGTAGGCCCAACCGTTGCAGTGGAACATCGGCAGCGTCCACAGATACGCGCTGCGGGTGGTGAGACCGGCCTCCGCGACCACGCCGAGGCTGTGCAGGTAGGCCCCGCGATGGGAGGCCATCACCCCCTTGGGGCGGCCCGTGGTGCCAGAGGTGTAGTTGATCGAGAGCAGCGCGCGCTCGTCGGCAGGCCGCTGGAGATCGACCGGCGCGCTCGCCCGCAGCCACCCCTCGTAGGACTGCGCGGACGCATCGTCGTCGCCGACCCAGACGATCCTCGGCCCGGGGCCGTCCATGTGCTCGAGCGCCGTCTCGAGCGTCTCTCGCAGCGCGGTGCTCGCGACCACCGCGCTGGCACCCGAGTGCGTGAGGATGTAGGCGTACTCGTCGCCCGCCAGCCGTGTGTTGAGCGGTACGAGGACACCGCCCGCGCCCGGCACCGCGTAGTGCAGCTCGAGCATCGCGGCCTCGTTGGGCAGCAGCGTCGCCACGCGCGCGCCGGGCTCCATCCCGAGCTCCTCGCGCAGGAACCCGGCAGCTCGGCGGACGCGGTCGTGATGCTCGGCATAGGTCCACGCGCGAACGCCGTCCTCGACGGCGGGCCGGTCGGCCCAGACGTCGGCGCTGCGCGCCAGGAAGCTGAGAGGAGACAGTGGCGCGTCCGAGACTCCCGGCGAAGGGCGATCCATGCCCGGGCAGTATGCCCCAGGGGAAGACCGCATCGGGCCCGCTCGCCTCATACGGCGGCACAACGTCGGCGCGGGCTTTGGTGGCATCGGCGGATGGTCGCGCTCGCAATCGGGCCGGAGGATCGGATCGCCGTCTCGGATGGCGGGTGGAGCGGACGAAGGAGAACGATGACCACTGCAGCGCAGAGTCGGACGGATTCCGCGACGACGGGTGGCGCACGGAGCCTGCGCGTCGCGTTCTACGGCGCCGGGGCGATGGCGATCGAGATAGCCGACGGGCTGCGCAAGCGCGGCCACACGCTGGTCGCCGCGCTCGACCTCCGCCGCCCCGCTCCCCCGCTGGGCGACGTGTTCGTCGACGACGTCGCCGCGCTGGCGGACGCCCGTCCGGAGGTGGTCGTCCACTGCACGCCCCGTGACGGCGACCTCCGCGGTGAGCTGCTCTCGCTGATCGACGCCGGCTGCGACGTCGTGAGCATCAGCGGCGTGGCCAACCTGCAGGCCGTCGACCCCGCCGTCGCAGCCGAGCTCGACGAGGCGGCCCGGTCCCGCGGGGTGCGCGTGCTGGGCACGGGCGTCAACCCCGGCTTCGTCCTGGACCTCGTGCCCATCTTCTTCATCGGCGGATGCGTCGAGGTCTCCAGCGTGCAGGCGCGACGGACGGTCGACCTCGGGGTCTACGGCGAGTCCGTGCTCGCGATGTACGGCATGTCGCTCACCCCTGACGCCTGGGACGCGCAGGTCGCAGCGGGGCGCATCACGCTCCACCGCGAGATCGTCCAGAGCGTGCATCTGATCGCTGCCGCGCTCGGCGTCGAGCTCCAGTCGGTAACCGAGGACAAGACGCCGGTCGTCGCCGACGGCCGCGTCGTCGGCTTCCGCCATACCTGCCGCGGGACCCCCGGGATCGAGCTCGAGATGCTCGGCCTGCTCGAACTCGATCGAGCGGCCGACACGACCGTGACCATCAAGGGCGATCCGGACCTCTGCATCGTGATGGGCGGCGGCATCACCGACCGGCCGGAGCGAGTCGTCGCCGCCCGCGTGATCAACGCGCTGCCATGGCTCATCGATGCACCGCCGGGGCTGCACACGCCCGCGGAGCTGCCCGTCGCCCTCCCCGTGCCGTTCGCGGCATGAGCGCCATGAGCGGCATGAGCGGCATGGAACATGTTCAGGGGCCGTTCCCCTGGGCCGATCGCGTGGACTACTCCCAGGCGGTCGTGGCCAACGGCCTCGTCTTCGTGTCGGGCCAGTACGCGGCCGGCCAGAACGGCGAGGTGGTCTCCGAGGACTTCGCGACGCAGGCCCGGATGGCCTTCGAGAACCTGGGCCTGGTCCTGAAGCGAGCCGGCGCGAGCTTCGACACCCTGGTCCAGGTGCGGTCGTTCCTGCTGCGCGAGCAGGACTTCGCCGCCTACCAGGCGATTCGCCGGGAGTTCCTGCACAGGCCGTTCCCCGCCACGCTCGCGGTGTGCTGCGGCTTCTCCTACCCGGGGATGCTCATCGAGATCGAGGCGGTGGCGCTCGTCACCACGGCGCCGGGACCCCGCGCGTGATGGAGGACCGCACAACGTCGCCGAAGTTCGGCGTCTCAGCCCGATGACCGCGAGCCCGCGAACTGCTCGATCAGCATCGTGCCGCCCACCTGGGCGCTCAGCTCGGTCGCCACACCTGCCTCCCGCGTCCACGACGCGCCGAAGCGGCCCATCGCGTTGCGGCTGCGCCACGCCGCCTGCGCACTGCGCCGCAGGACCGCATCGACCTCCTCGTCGCCCAATTGCACCAGGTAGCGGGCGGCGACCCCGCGGAAGAGGGCGCCGTCGCCGTCGCCCTCGTCCTTCAGCACACCGTCCGGCGCGATGATCCCGAGGTTGGCGTGCGCGATGCGCCCGGCGCGCTCGCGCAACGACCCATCGCCGGTGACCGCCGCCAGCGCGAGGTCGGCGCCGACGACGAGGCCGACGTCGTAGCTGAAGGTCCAGTCGCGGTCGGCCGCACCGTCCCCGCGGCGGTTGACGCCGTCCCACACGCGGCCGGACGTGGAGTCGACCAGCCGGGCATGCATGTAGGCCACGATCCGCTCGGCCTGCGCGAGGTCCTCGGGCCGGCGGTCGCGGGCGTAGAGCCGGGCGGCCAGGATCGCGGCCGGGCCGTTGCTCGGCACGTTCTTGTAGTCCGGCTGCGGTGTCCGCCACGCGATCCCGCCGCCCTGGGTGGCGTTCCAGCCCTGGAGGATCGCCGCGTACAGCTCCCGCACGATGGCGATCGCCGGGATCCCCATCCCGTCGGCGCGCAGCAGCGCCAGCGCCATCCACCCCATGTCGTCGTAGAAGTCGTTGGTCCACCGGCGGCGGTTGGCGCGGCGAACGCCGCGCATCAGCGCGACGATGCGGTCGCGGTTCTCTGCCGTGGGAGCGCGCTCCTGGCGGTCCAGGAGGACGTCGAGCGCCTGCGCCTGCCACCAGTAGTGCACGCGGGTGCGATCGCGCAGGCGCGCCGGGGTGCGCACGCGGAACAGGCCCGGCCACCCGTCGCGCAGGTGGGTCTTCCAGAAGTCGCGTACCAGCACCTGCTGGGACTGCTCGGCGCGATCCACGAGCGCAGTGTCGCTCACCGCGGGGGCCCTGATGCGCTTCGGCGGTACGGGCCAGCTCCTACGGACGCGCGTCCAGATCCACGTTTGCACTCTCAGGCGTGTGTCCCTACAGTGGCCATAGGCCTAAGGTTTAGTCCTTTCAGTCTTCATCCGTGCCTCTTGTCCCGATAGCGGGATCAACGTCAAGCAGGAGCTGCCACATGACCGCGAACCCGCGTGATCGCGCCTCCCAACCCTTGGCCGCGACGATGTCGCCGGCCTCCGACCACCAGCGAACTGGGCTCATGTTCCTCGGTGCGCCTCGGGTGCCGGAGATGGTGCGGTACGCCCGCCTGGCGGAGCAGCGAGGATTCGAGTCGGTGTGGGTGGCGGAGACGCGGCTGACGCGCGACGCGTTCGTTCCCATGGCGGCCATCGCCGAGGCGACCGAGCACATCAAGATCGGCAGCGGCATCGTCAACGTGTACACGCGCAATCCCGTCCTCCTGGCGATCTCCTTCGCCGCCCTGCACGAGCTCGCCCCGGGGCGGATCATCATTGGCCTCGGTGCCGGTGCGAAGGCCGTGCTCGAACCACAGGGAATCGCCTTCGACCGGCCGCTGACCCGCATGCGGGAGTACCTCCACGTGCTCCCGCAGCTGCTGCAGGGCGAGACCGTGACCTTCCACGGCGAGACCGTCACCGTCGACGGCGCCCGGCTGGACGATGAGATGACCGCAGGATCCGGAGCCGCGCTGTCGGACCGGCTTCCGATCTACATGGGGGTCACCGGACCCCGAGCGCTCGAGCTGACCGGCCAAGTCGCCGACGGGGTGATGCTCAACGCCCTACTCCCCACGTCCTACGTCGCGCACGCGCGGGAGCGCATGGCTGCCGGTGCAAAGCGGTCCGGGCGCGATCCACGGGAGATCGACATCACGATGGCGGTCGTCGTCTCGCCGGACGAGGACTCGCGCGTCGGCAAGGATCGCGCGCGTCGATTCGCCGCGCTGTACATCTCGATGTTCCCGAAGCTGGCGAGCGGGACGGGTCTCGAGGAATCGTTCATGGCCGAGATCCGCGCAAGCTTCGACGCCGACGGCTTGGAGGCGGCCGCGGCGGTCATCCCCGACGCGGTGGTCGACACGCTCTGTGCCGCCGGTACGCCCGAGGAATGCCGCAAGCGGCTCGACGAGTACCGAGCAGCAGGCGTCGCGGTCCCGATTCTCGCGCCTCTGGAGCCGTCGACCCAGTTCGCGATCGAGACGCTCATCTAAGCGATGCGAACCGGAACGGAGTACGTCGCTTCCCTCTGCGATGGGCGTGACGTCTTCATCGATGGCCGGCGCGTCGACGACGTCGCGACCCATCCGGCCTTCGTCGGCATCGTCGCAACGGTCGGTCAGCTCTACGACACCGCAGCCGGCACGCCGGAGATGCACATCGGCGATCCCGATCACGGCACGATCAACCGTGTCCACATGACGCCGCGAAGCATCGAGGACCTGCGGATCCGCCGCGAAGCGATCACGCGGTGGGCGCGCCTGTCAAACGGCTTCCTGGGCCGTAGCCCCGACCACGTTGGGTCGTTCTTCGCCGGATTCGCGAGCGCCCCGGCACTCTTCGACCAGTGTCGTGACGGGTTCGGCGAGAACGTCCGGCGCGCCTACGCGGAGATCGTCCGCGACGACCTCTACGCCTCGTACACGGTCATCCCTCCGCAGAACAGCGGGCTGAACCCCGGTGCAGCGACAACGTCAGGGGTGACGCAGGTCGGAGTGGTAGCCGAGACGGATGCCGGGATAGTCGTCCAGGGGACGCAGATGCTGGCCACCGGCGGCGCCATCTCGGACCGCCTCTTCGTCAGCTGCCTGAGACCGTTGAGCCCAGGGCAGGAGGACTTCGCGGTGTCGTTCATGATCCCCGTCGCCACCCGCGGACTGAAGCTCTTCTGCCGACGCCCCTATGCCGTCGGCCAGCCGAGCGCGTTCGACTACCCGCTCTCGTCCAGGTTCGACGAGTCCGACGCGATGGCGGTATTCGACCGGGTCTTCGTCCCGTGGGAGAACGTCTTCATCTACCGCAGCGTCGGCGGCGTGCACGATCAGTTCCACCGCACCGCGGCGCACGTCCTGGCCAACACCCAGGCGCAGATCCGCCTGACGGTCAAGCTGAAGTTCCTGCTCGGCCTGGCGGTCCACGTCAGCGAAGCGAACGAGCGCTCCGTTGCACCGTCGGTTCAGGACAAGCTGGGTGAGCTCGCGTCGCTCGCCTCGGTCGTCGAGGGGATGGTCCTTGCCGCGGAGGCCGGCGCCGCGCTCGATGAGTTCGGCGTCTGCAAGCCGAACCCGCGCTTTCTGTACGGGATCATGGGCCTGCAGTCTGAGCTCTACCCACGGGTGCTGCACATCATCAGGGAGCTCAGTGGCGCCGGGGTCATCGGCACCACGTCCTCCTATCGAGATCTCGTGAGTCCCGAGACCCACGGGGACCTGACGCGCTACATGGCGAAATCCGAGGCGGACCTGGAGCAGCGCATGAAGCTCTTCAAGCTCGTCTGGGACGCCATCGGGTCCGAGTTCGCCGGACGCCACCACCAGTACGAGATCTTCTACGCCGGCGCCTCCGAGGTGGCTCGGGGCTACTCCAGGCGTCAGTACGGCTTGGACGAGCCGATGGCGCTGGCCCAGGAGTTCCTCGACGGCTACGACGTGCTCGGTGCCGCGGGAGATCCGCAGCTGGCGCCGATGGCCTGAGCCGCGCCGCCCTCGCCCAGCCCGGCCACCGCGCGCACGCTCGTGCGGGCGCGCGGGGACCGGACCGGACGGCATCAGGCCGCGCTCACCGCCGGGAGGCCGGGGATGTCGGCGAACGGCTTGTCGGGGTCGGGCGCCATGAAGGCCGCCTTGCGGCTCGTGGTCAGGCCGTAGTCGTGCAGCCCTTCGAGCAGCTTGACGGCGCAGACGATCCCGTCGATGACGGGGACGTCGAGCTCCTGGGAGATCCGCTCGTCAAGCGCGCCCATGCCGCCGCAGCCGAGCAGGATCGCCTCGGCCCCGTCCTCGGCCACGGCAAGCCGGCCCGCCTCGGACAGCTCGCGAACCGCGCGATCCGGCTCGTTCTCGCAGTCCAGGACTGACAGGTTCGTCGTACGGATGGAGGCACACCGCTCCTCCATGCCGTGCAGCTTCACGGCACTCGAGATCATCGGCTTGACCCGCGGCAGCACGGTGACGATCGAGAACTTGTGCGCGACCGTGCAGGCCATGAGCATCGACGCCTCGGCGATGCCGACGACCGGAACGGGAGAGGCTTCGCGGCAGGCAGCGAGGCCCGGGTCGCCGTAGCAGCTGAGGATCACGCCGTCGAACTCGTGGGCGCGTGCCCGGATCGTCTGGAGGAACGACATGATCGCGAACTCCTCCTCGAAGTGCCCCTCGATCGAGGGCGCCCCGAAAGCGGCGGTCACCCCCTCCACCGTGGTCCCCTCCCGAGCGTAGGCACGTGCCTGACGCTCCATGTCGCGAGTCATCTCCTCGGTGGTGTTCGGGTTGAGCAACAGGATTCGCATCGTTGATCCCTTCGTTTGAAAAACGTTGAAAAACGGCCCGCGCGGACGTCGGCGGAGCCCTGTCGCCCCCGGCGGCTTCACCCCGGGGGCCTGCCTCACCGTGGATGGGAGATCGACCTCACCCCGCCTTCACCGAGATCGGGTCACCGTCCACCAACCCAGAACCCGCCGGCTCGCCGGGCGGTGGTGGCCCAAAGTCGTCCTGGGGCCGGCGCCCGCCGAGCACCCGCGGCCAGGACAGCTCCCGGCCTCCCATCACGCCGTTGGGGCGCAGGAAGAGGACGGCGAGCAGGATGACCGCCACCGCCACCTCCCGCGTGTTTGCCGGCAGCTTCACCTGCAGTGGTCCCACGCCCTCGCCGCCCTCGAGACGATCCAGCACCGTCGAGAGCGTCGACAGCAGCGTGGCGCCGAGCACGGCGCCCGCGAGGCTGTACATGCCGCCCAGGATCAGCATCGCCAGGATCAGGAACGTCAGCTGGAGGTAGAACTGATCGGGCGCCAGCGAGCCGACGTAGTGGGCGTAGCCCGCGCCGCCCGCGCCGCTGATCCCGGCGCTGACCACGAAAGCGATGCGGCGCTCGTTCTCGACGGCGATGCCGAGCGAGCGGGCTGCGACCTCGTCGTCTCTGGCCGCCCGCAGGCGCAGCCCGAACCGTGACATCTGAAACGCGAAGGCCACGGCCAGGGCGATGACCACCAGCAGCGCAGCGGAGCCGACGGTGAGATCCGTGGGAACCCCCGTCAACGTGCCCTGTCCCCCGGTGAGCGCCTTGTAGTTCGACAGGACATCACCGACGATCACGAGCAGCGCGAGCGTGGCGATGGCCGCTGCGATTCCCGACAGGCGCATGAGCGGCACCGACAGGACCGCGGCTACGAGCATGGCCACGACCGCCGCGATGCCGAACGAGGCCCACATCGAGACCTCGATGCTTCCCAGGAACCCGGGCAGGTCCGGCAGGAGCAGCGACTTGCTGACGGCAGGGATCGTGATCAGCGCGGACGTGTACGCGCCGATCGCCACGAACCCGATGTGGCCGAACGACATCACGCCGGAGTTGCCGACGAAGACGTAGAGGCCGATGACGATCACCACGTCCAGCAGTCCGGTCATGCTCGCCGCGCGTACTTCACCTCCCCCGGTCGCCAGCAGTGCCGACAAGACGCTGATGAGGAGGACGAGACCGACCAGCGGCCAGGCTCTGATCCAGGTGTTGCGGAGCATGCTCATACCCGCTGCCCCGCGGTCGCGGCGGGCAGGATGCCCTGGGGCCGGAACAGCAGCATCGCGATGACGCAGGTGAACAGCAGCGACTCCCGATACGGCAACAGCCCGTCAGGGAGCAGCACCTGCATGAGGACGGTCACCACCCCGAGCACGAAGCCCCCGACCGCGGCTCCCGGAAGGCTCCCCATGCCGCCGATGACGGTGGCGAAGAAGCCGATGAGCACCGCGGGGGTGCCCATCTCCGGCGCCAGCGTGCCGCTCTTGGCCGTGAGCAGGACGGCCGCCGTCCCCGCGAGCAGGCCGCTGATGGCGAACGCGGTGGCGACGATCCGGGTCGACCGGACACCCAGCAGGCGCGCCATGCCGAAGTCCTCCGACGCCGCCCGCAACTGGATGCCCACCGTCGTCCTGGTCAGCAGCAGCGTCAGACCGATCAGCAGGACCGCGGTGACGCCCATCGTCACCAGATCCAGACGCGGGATGCTGATGCCGGCGATGTCGACCGGGAGCGTCGTGCTGGTGGCAAAGTCAACCGTCTTGCTGCGGGCGCCCACCGAGAGGACCAGGATCTCCTGGATCAGGGCGGCGACGGCGAACCCGACGATCAGCGTCGTCGCAGGGTCGGCCCGCCGAACATGCCGGAACGCGAAGCGCTCCATGGCCAGGGCGAGGACCACCCCGGTCAGCAACGTGAGCACGACCACAAGAGGCCAAGGGAGGCCCGAGACGACGAGCAGCACGTAGGCCGACACCGTGATGAGCTGTCCGTGGGCGAAGTTGAGGATCCGTCCCACGCCGAAGATGACGGCGATGCCCAGGGCCAGCAGCGCATACAAGCTGCCCAGGCTCGCCGCGTTGACGAGATGCTGCGCGACGTCGCTCATGGAAGTGCGTCCCCCCCGAAGTAGGCGCCGACGACCTCGGCGACGTCTGAGCCCTCCAGGCCCTGGACGAACGTCCCATGGCCCATGACATGACAGCGGCTCGCGAGCTTCATCGCCCGCCGCGCGTGTTGCTCGACCAGCACGATCCCGATCCCTTCGTCGCGAAGGTCGGCGATAGCCCGGAACAGGTCACCCACCACCTGCGGAGCCAGACCGAGCGACGGCTCGTCCAGCAGCAGCACCCGCGGACGGGCCAGAAGCGCACGGGCCAGCGCGAGCTGCTGCTGCTGGCCTCCCGAGAGCAGCCCCGCGGGGCGACGGCGGAATTCGGCGAGGATCGGAAAGCGCTCGAGGACCGAAACCATGTCCTCGGCCGAGCCGCCGTGCGGCGTCGCGCCGAGCCGAAGGTTCTCGCCGACGGTGAGCGTCGTGAAGATGCGCCGGCCTTCGGGCACCAGGCTGATCCCCCGATGCACGATCCTCTCCGGCGCGTCACCCAGGATCGGGACGTCGTCGAAGCGCACGTCGCCGGTCAGCCTCGCGCTCTCAAGCGCGCCGGCGACCGCGTTGAGGATGGACGTCTTGCCCGCGCCGTTGGGACCCACGAGGGTCACAATCTCCCCGGCGTCGCAGGTGAACGACACGCCGCGCACCGCAGCCACCGACCCGTAGCGGACGCCGAGGTCTCGCACCTCAAGCAGCGGCATGGTCGTCCTCCGTACCGAGATACGCCTCGATCACCTGGGGGTCCTCGCGGACGGACTCCGGCGTCCCGATGGCGATCGTGCGGCCCTCCGCGAGGACCTGAAGGCGTTCGCACACCCGCATGATCAGGCGCATGTCATGCTCGATGACGAGGACGCCGCACCCCCATTCGCGCCGGATGTCCGTGATCGTGTCGCACAGCGCGAACGTCTCCTCGTCGTTGAGGCCGGCCGCGGGCTCGTCGAGCAGCAGCACCTTCGGCTCCATCGCCAGCGCCCGGGCGATC
>JAOPZL010000195.1 GCA_025964175.1 Solirubrobacterales bacterium | reverse complement strand
CGCCCAGCGCGGCGCCCTCGATGTCGAAGTCGATGGTGCGCAGCTTGTAGCGGTCCACGACCGACCGATAGGCGGTGGTGAGGGATTCGGTGTCGGTGCAGCTCACGGCCAGCTCGGTGTTGGCCTGGCCGCCGAAGGAGACCATCGCGTGGCCGCCCTGCTTGACCATCTGCTCGATGCGGCGGTCGAGGTCGAGGGTGGAGCCCGCCTGGCCCAGCGAGTACGCGCCGCCCCAGCTGGGCGTGCACGAGGACGTCGCCGCCGAGGCCACCACGAACCCGAGGACGACGTCACCCACCGGGTTGGCCGTCGGGTCCTCGAAGGCGTAGGTGGGCGTCAGGGTCACGTCGACATACGGCGCGTAGGTCGGCGTTGCGGTCGTGCCGGCGCTCGTGGAGGTCGTACGGCCGAAGAGGGCGTAGCCGGCGGCTCCGAACCCGAGCAGGACGATGAGGACGGCGGCGACGACGCGGCCCGGGGAGAGGCGCGGGCTGGGCGGCTCGCCCAGATGTGAGGGCTCCGCGTCGCGCTCCCAGGCCGAGATGTCCGGAGCTTCCAACACGAGGGCCGCAGGGTTTCCGTACCCAGCAGAAGAGCTGTCGAGATCCATCTCGCCTCTTAATGTAACGCATTACAACAGCTGCGCCGACGCCGTCCGGCGATCTGGCGGTTGGCCGGATGTCCGAGGAAGTGCGCTCAGCGCTCAAGTCCGGAGTCCTCGAGCTCGGGGATGACCCGGCGCATGAGGTTGGATCCGGTGCTGATGAGGAGCGCTTCGGCCTCGTCGCGCGTCGCCTCGCCGAGAACCCACGCCCGGGTCGCGGCGGCGGAGAAGTCCTGGAAGCACGACAGCGCGAAGCGGGTCGGTGCGGTGTCGCTCAGGACGTCGGCGTTCGCGACGATCATACGCGCCACGCTGCGCTCCTTGATGGTGACGAGCAGCGCGTGGACCTGCGGGTCGCTGGAATCGACGCCGTGGCCGACCACGGCCAGCCACATCTCGCGGTTCTCGTCGACGATGTCCAGGCCGGCGGCGACGTTGCGGGCGATCCGCTCCTCGAACGGCGTCTCCGGGCCGGCGTCGCGGACGTCTGACAGCGAGGCGCCGCTGGAGGCGACGACGGCGAAGAAGACCGATCTGATCCCACCGAAGTAGTGGTGCACCAGCGATCGTGCGACCCCGGCGGCGTCGGCGATGTCCGCCGTGGAGACGCTGGTGTACGGCCGCTCGGAGAACAGGCGCCGCGCGGTGTCGGTGATGTGCTGGCGCCGGTCGTCGCGGGACATGCGCCGGCGCGCGGCGCCGGGCGGAGGAGGGTCGGGGACGGCCACGGCGCCCACCGTAGTTGGTACCCGTTACAACAGCAACATGCCGGCCCGAATCCGGTCGGGCCCGCAGGCTCCTCCGTCATCGCTGCAGCCTACGTCGGACGGAGCGCGCCGCGGCCCGGTTGTGGGACGCTTGGCCGATGCAAGCCACCGAGGTCCTGGTCTTCGTGGTGCTCGTCCTCGGGTGGATCGCGCTGCCGTTGATCTGGTGGTTCGGCTTCCGCGGCCGCGGCGAGGATCGGTAGTGGCGCGCATCGGCGCCAACGCGTTCTGATGCAGATCACGGTCTCGGTGAACGGGGAGCAGCACACGCGGGAGGTCGAGCCGCGGCTGCTGCTGGTCCACTTCCTGCGCGACGCGCTGGGCCTCACCGGGACGCATTGGGGGTGCGACACCTCCAACTGCGGGACGTGCGTGGTGCTGATGGACGGCGAGCCGGCGAAGTCGTGCACCGTCCTCGCGGCGACCGCCACCGGCTATGAGATCACCACGGTCGAGGGACTCCAGCGCGACGGCGTGCTCGATCCCGTGCAGCAGGGCTTCCACGAGGAGCACGGGCTGCAGTGCGGCTTCTGCACCTCGGGGATGATGCTCACGGCGCGGGCGCTGCTGGACCGCAACCCCGACCCGACCGACCGGGAGATCCGCGAGGCGATCTCCGGCCAGATCTGCCGCTGCACCGGCTACGCGATGATCGTCCGCTCCATCCGCTGGGCGGCGCGGGCACAGGCCGAAGGACCGACCGAAGATGGGTCGCACCCCGCGGCCGACTAGGCCGGCCGGCTCAGCGGTCAGCGGCCTCGTCGATCTCGTCGGCGACCCCGCGCCACAGCGTCACGTGCATCCGCGGGCGCACGCGCGTCGAGACCGAGCCGGCCCGTCCGGTCGAGATCGCCTGGGTCGCGTCCGGGGTGGTGGCGAAGCGCTGCAGCGCGAGTGCGGCCGGCAGCGCGCGGCCGACGCCCAGCGTGCTCGCGTGCCACAGCTCGACGATCGGCGTCCCGCGCACGTCCAGCCGCACCAGGGACTGCCGGCGGATCTCCTGCACGACGGAGTGCACCAGGGTCAGCACCATCCCCTCGCCGGCGGCGGCCGCGGCCAGCGCCGCCGCATGGCTGCTGTAGGTCGCGACGCGCCTGGGCTCCAGGCCGTTGCGGGCGAAGAAGAGACCGGTCGTGGTCGACGGGTCGAGCTCGGGCTGGCCGACGATCCAGCGCTCGTCCGCCAGCGCGGACGGCGCGATCCCGCGCGACCCGACCATCGGATGTCCGGGGGCAGCGACGATGATCAGCCGGCAGCGCAGGAACGGCGCGGACGCGATCGTGCCCGACGGGCCCGGGTGCGGACCGAGCGCGACGTCGGCCCGCCGGTGCTCCAGCAGCTCGCCGAACGCGTCGCCGGCAACGGTCTCGACCTCGATCTCCAGCCCCTCGTCGCGCAGGCCGAACGCCTCGATCAGCGGCCCGATGTGCTCGGCGACGAGGCTCGTCGCGACGACCCGCAGCACGCGGGACTGGCCGGGGGAGTCGTGCACCGAGCGGCGCGCCTGCTCGGCCAGCCCCAGGATCTCGGTCGCCAGCGCGGCCAGGCGCCGGCCGCCGGCGGTCAGCGCGATACCGCGGCCCGACCGCACGAACAGCTCATCGCCCAGCTCCCTGCGCAGCGCGGCCACCGCGACCGAGACCGCGGGCTCGGTCACCTCGAGCTCGGCCGCGGCGCCTTTCACGGAGCCGTGCCGGGCGACCAGGACGAAGGACTGGAGCTGCGCGAGGGTCATGAGCGGATCACTTGGCCTAAGCGATCGCTTAGGTCAGGTTGACGAGCCGACCCTAACAGCGGGATGGTCGCCTGGAGAGGAGAGGGTCATTGCAGGTTCCGGCACCGTTTGACTACGAACGAGCAACGAGCGTGGAGCACGCGCTCGCGCTGCTGCAGCGCCTGGGCCCCGACGCGCGGCTGCTCGCCGGCGGCCACTCGCTGCTGCCCATGATGAAGCTGCGCCTCGCGGCGCCGTCGACCGTCATCGACATCGATCCGCTCGCCGGCGAGCTCGGCTACATCCGCGAGGACGAGGACGTCGTGCGCATCGGCGCGATGACCCGCCACCGCGCGCTGCTGGAGTCCGAACTGCTCGCCGAGCACCTCGCGATCTTCACCGACGCCGAGCGCCGGATCGCCGATCCCGTGGTCCGCAACCGCGGCACGATCGGCGGCGCGCTCTGCCAGGCCGATCCGTCCGAGGACCTCTAGGCGGTCTGCGCCGCGGTCGACGCCCGGATGCTGATCCGCGGCCTCGACGGCGAGCGCGTCGTCAGCATGAGCCAGTTCCACCGCAGCCCGTACCGCACCGCCGTCGGCCCCGTCGAGATGCTGATCGAGATCCAGGTCCCGGTGGTGCCGCGGTCGGGCAGCGCCTACGAGAAGGTCGATCGCCGCGTCGGGGACTGGGCGGTCGCCGCCGTCGGTGCCTCGGTCACCCTCACGACGCGCGGCACGATCGCGCGCGCCGGGATCGCGCTCGCCGCGGCCGGCGGGGAGATCACGTCGGCCGATGCCGAGGACGCGCTCAGCCGCCACCGCCCGTCGGAGGAGCTCTACGCCCACGCCGCGGCCCTGGCCGCGAAGGGCTGCTCGCCCGTCACCGACCAGCGCGGATCGGCGGAGTACAAGCGCCACGTCGTCGGAGTGCTCACCGAGCGCGCGCTGCGGCGCGCGACCGAGCGGGCGCTGCAACGCAAGGAGGACGCCTGATGGTCTGTCTCACGAACGGAGGTCTCGCATGCCGATGGTGATCGGCGCATCCACGGGCTGGACCGTCGGGCTCGTGCTCGGACTCGCGGTCGTCGCGGTGGTCGCGGCGATCGTGATCACGATCCTGGTCCTCGCGCTGCGGATCGCCAGGCAGGCGCGCACGGCGGTCGCCGGGCTCGAGGTCGTCCGCGCCCAGACCGACGGCTTGGCCGGCATCGCCCGCGTCAACGACTCCGGGGTGCGCATCCTGCACTCGGCCCGCGCGCTGCGGAAGGTGGCGGTCGGCAAATGACCCCTCCCCTCGCCGAGGTGTCGCAGAACACGCTCTGGTCGATCTCCCTCGGGATCGGCCTGGTGGCCGCGCTCGTCGTCGCGGCGCTGCTGATCGTGCTCGTGCGCACGGTGCGCGACATCGACACGTCCGTCGGCGGCCTGCTCGAGGTCGCCGGCCAGGTGGGCGGCAACACGGCCCACATCCCGCAGCTCGAGGCGACCGCGCCCGTGCTGTCCCTGATCGTCAAGGAGGGCGTGGTGCAGGACGGCTACATGAACGCGCTGACCGACGGGTACGGCGGCGCATGAGCACGACCGACACCCTCATCCTGCTCAGCGTGATCCTCGGGGCGGTCGTCGTGGCGGTCGTCGCGGTCGCGCTGATCCTCGTGCAGCGAGGCCTCGCCTCGATCTCGGCCGGCCTGGCCACGCTGGCCGGCGCCCTGAAGGGCGTCGAGGCCGAGCACCTCGCCCCGCTGGAGCCGGCGGTCACGGCGATCAACGCCCAGTTCGCGACGATCCTCGGCG
>JAOPZL010000180.1 GCA_025964175.1 Solirubrobacterales bacterium | reverse complement strand
TCGTCGAGCACGATGTTGGCCGACTTGCCGCCCAGCTCCTGGGCCACGCGCTTGACCGTGGGCGCAGCGTTGCGCGCGACCTCGATGCCGGCCCGGGTGGAGCCGGTGAACGAGACCATGTCGACGTCGGCGTGCGCGGACAGCGCGGCGCCGACGGTCGGCCCGTCTCCGTTGACGAGGTTGAAGACGCCGGCGGGCACGCCGGCCTCGTCGAGGACCTCGGCCACGATGAGCGCGTTCAGGGGCGCGATCTCCGAGGGCTTGAGGATCATGGTGCAGCCGGTGGCCAGGGCGGGCGCGACCTTGGCCATGATCTGGTTGAGCGGCCAGTTCCACGGCGTGATGAAGGCACAGACGCCGACCGGCTCGTAGACGACCGTCGTCGACCCGATCTGCTCCTCGAACTCCGCGTTCTCCAGCGCGGCGAGCGTGGCCTGGAGGTGTCCGAGGCCCGCGGGCGCCTGAGCGGCTCGTGCGAGACCGATCGGCGCCCCCATCTCGAGGCTCACCGCCTGGGCGATGTCCTCCATGCGCGCCGTGTAGGCGTCGATCACCCGGCGCAGGAGCGCGATGCGCTCCTCGCGGGTCGTGATCGAGAACGTCTCGAACGCTCGGCGGGCAGCGGCCACGGCGCGGTCGACGTCCTCCTCCCCGCCCAGGGCGATGGTGGCGATGGCCTTCTCCGTCGCCGGGTTGATCACCTCGAGGCGGCGCGGCGACGACGGCTCCACCCAGGCGCCGTCGATGTACAGCTGCTCGGCGTGCGCGGCGGCGGACGGTGCCAGCGCGAGGGTCGCGGTCTGCGCGGTGTCCATGGTGGTGCTCCGATCGTGGTGCGGCGAGTCCGCAAGGACGAGAACGTGCTGAGATGAGAAACGTATCAAGACGCCGATCTACGCGTCTGGATCGCGGTTCCTCTGGGCTGAACCGGCGGAGGTCAAGGCCCGTATCAAGGGGGATGCCAGATTCGCATCTGACTGCGCTCTAGACCGTGGCTTCCGAGTTTGGCCAGTCTGGCATTCCCTGGTGGACTCGAAGTCAAACGATTCTAGAAATGGAACATCTCCACCTTCGCCGCGCGCTCCGGAACAGCGCCGTGTCAGTCCTCGGCGTGTTCGTGCACTCAGCACAATGTGAGACCCGAGTCCGCTGCGGTTCGACCATCGGGACATGCTGATCCGTCACTAGGTTCCCGTTCGGTCCCGGAGGGCAATTGGGAGCAACGCGGGCCACACAAGGGGGCAGGGCATGGCAGTGCAGAGCGACGAATCCACCAATCTCGTCGGGGCGCGGGTCAAGCGGACGGAGGACGGCCGGTTGTTGACGGGCCGCGGGCAGTTCGTCGACGACCTCGTGCTGCCGCGCATGCTCGAGGCTGCGGTCCTGCGAAGTCCTCACGCCCATGCCCGGATCGTGGGCGTCGACGCGTCGGCGGCACTGGCGATGGAGGGTGTCTTCGGCGTCCTCACCGGTGCCGACATCGCCGACGAGGTCGAGCCTCAGCCGGTGATCTACCACGTGCTTCCCGATCAGCGGGCGACGGACACCCGCGCCATCGCCACCGACCGCGTGCGCTGGGTCGGGCAGATCGTCGCCGCGGTCGTGGCCAGAGACCGCTATGTCGCCGAGGACGCGCTCGCCGCGATCGTCGTCGACTACGAGCCGCTGCCGGTCGTGGCCAACCTCGACGCGGCGCTGGCCGCTGACGCACCGCGCCTCTACGACGACTGGCCCGACAACGTGGTCGGCAACATCGAATGGTCCAACGGCGATGCGGACGCGGCGATCGCAGGAGCGGATGCCGTGGTCGCGCGACGGATGTCGGTCGGCCGGCTGCTGGGGTGCCCGCTGGAGCCGCGGGGCTGCGTGGCCTCGTGGGATCCCTTCACCGACGACCTCGACATCTGGATGTCGACCCAGTCGCCCAACCTGGCGCGCGACCTGCTCGGCGAGACGCTGCGGCTGCCCGGCCACCGCATCCGCGTGCGGGTGCCCGACGTCGGCGGCGGCTTCGGCAACAAGTTCGACTTCTATCCCGAGGAGATCATCGCCAGCCTGCTGTCGAAGCGCTGCGGTCGCCCGGTGAAGCTGCTCGAGGATCGCGCCGAGTCCTTCGTCGCGACGGGCCAGTCGCGCGAGGTGGTCATCGAGGCCACGATGGCGGCCAAGGCCGACGGCACGATCGTCGCCCTGAAGGCCGAGGTCCGCACGGTCTGCGGCGGCGCGCTGGGAACGGTCGGCGTCGGGCCGGGATGGCTCAGCGCGACGATGATGACCGGCGTCTACAAGATCCCCAACGTCGACGTCCGGCTGTCGCCGGTCCTCACCAACCGGGCGCCGATGGGCTCCTTCCGCGGCTGGGGCCAGCCCGAGGCCAACTTCGTCAACGAGCGGCTGATCGAGCTGCTGGCCGAGGAGCTGGGCATCGAGCGCAACGAGATGCGGCGCCGCAACTTCCCGGCGCCCGAGGAATTCCCGTACGAGACCGGCGTCGTCTTCACCTACGACAGCGGCCAGTACGGCCAGTGTCTGGATCTCTGTCAGGACAGCGTGCGCGAGAGCGGATGGCCGCAGCGGCTGGAGGCCGCCCGCGCCGAGGGCCGCTCGGTGGGCATCGGCTACGGCTTCCACGTCGAGGCCACCGCGTTCGGGCCGAGCCGCATCCTCAACCTCGTCGGCCTGAACCACTCCGGCTTCGACGAGGCGGTCGTGCGGATCGACTCCACCGGCCGCGTGACCGCCTTCACCGGGCAGGTCGCGATGGGGCAGGGGATCGAGACCGCGCTGGCCCAGTTGACCGCCCAGACGATGGGCGTCGCGCTGCAGGACGTCGTCGTCGTGTCGGGCGACACCGCGACCTGTCCGTACACCGGGTACGGCACCGGCGCCAGCCGGGGCGCGGCGATGGGTGGCGCGAGCCTGATGCGCGCGACCGAGCTGCTGCGCGAGAAGGTCAAGCGGATCGCCGCCTACCAGCTCGAGGCGGCACCGGAGGACCTGGAGATCCACAACGGTCGCATCTCGGTGCGCGGCACGCCGTCGATCGGCGTGACGCTGGCCGAGATCGGCAACGCGGCGTACCGCCGGCTGAGCGACTTCCCCGCGGATGAGGACGCCACGCTCGAGGAGCGCTACGTCTTCGACCCGGAGAACCTCGCGTGGTCCTACGGCTGCACGGCGGCGCTCGTCGAGGTCGACCGCCGCACCGGGGTGACGCAGGTGCTCGACTACGTCATCGCGCACGACTGCGGCACGGTCATCAACCCGATGATCGTCGACGGCCAGATCCACGGCGGGGCCACGCAGGGCATCGGGGAGGCGCTCTACGAAGAGCTCGTCTACGACGACCAGGGCGGGCTGACGACGACGTCGTTCGCCGACTACACGCTGCCCTCGGCGTGCGAGGTCCCCCGCTTCACGCTGCACCACATGGACACGCCCGCGCCACACATCCCGGGCGGGATGAAGGGCATGGGCGAGGCCGGCACCATCGGCGGGCCGGCAGCGATCGCCAACGCCGTCGACCAGGCCCTGGCCGACATCGGCGTGGAGGTGCGCGCGATCCCGATCACGCCACCCCGCCTGCTGGACATGATCGAGACCGCGACCCGGGAAGGAGGCCGCTCGTGAAGCCGGCACCGTTCGACTTCGTGGCCGCGACGTCGGTCGCCGAGGCCGTCGCCCTGCTGGGCGAGCGCGACGACGCGCGCGTCATCGCCGGCGGCCAGAGCCTCATGCAGCTGCTCAACTTCCGGACCGCGCAGCCCGGCACGTTGGTCGACGTCAACCGCATCGTCGGGCTGGACGGGGTCCGGCGCGACGGTGACTTCCTCGCGGTCGGCGCGCTGACCCGGCACGCCGCGCTGGAGGCGCATCCGGTGGCACGCGAGCAGCTGCCGCCGCTGGCCGAGGTGATCCCCTACATCGGCTACGCCGCCGTGCGCCACCGGGGAACCATCGGCGGCAGCTTCGCCTATGGCGCGCCCTACGCGGAGCTGCCGCTGGTGGCGGTCACGCTCGGTGGCGAGGTGATCGTCGAGGGGGCGGAGGGCCGCCGCACGATCCCGATCGAGGAGTTCTTCCTCGGCCATCTGGAGACCGCCGTCGGGCCACAGGAGCTGGTGGTGGAGGTGCGCTTCCGCCTGCCGGCCGCGGAGGCCGGGTTCGGCTTCCGCGAGATCGCGCCCCGCCGCCACGACTACGCGATCGCCTCGGCCGCCGCGCTCGTGCAGCTCGATTCGTCGGGCGCCGTCGGATCGGCCCGGATCGGGGTGGGTTCCGCCCACCCGACGCCGATCCGGGTGAACACGGCGGAGGAGACGCTGATCGGGCGCCGGCCCGACGCCGTCGCGCTCGCCGAGGCCGGACAGGCGGCCGCCGCGGCGATCGAGCCGCTCGGTGCCACCGAGGCCGACCGCACCTACCGTCGCCGCGTCGTGGCCGTCATGGTCCAGGACGCGCTGGCGCAAGCAATCGAGCGCTCCCGGGAGGCAGGCTCATGAGCAAGATCGACGTTCAGGTCACCATCAACGGCGAGGTCTACCGCGAGGCCTGTGAGCCGCGGCGCACCCTGGCCGACTTCATCCGCAAGGACTGCGGCCTGACCGGAACGCATCTGGGCTGCGAGCACGGCGTCTGCGGAGCGTGCACGGTCCGGCTCGACGGCCAGACGGTCCGCTCGTGCCTGATGCTCGCCGTGCAGGCCGAAGGCGCGTCGATCACGACGATCGAGGGCTTGAGCGACGGCGTCGAGCTGTCGCCGCTGCAGCAGGCCTTCCACGACAACCACGGCCTGCAGTGCGGCTTCTGCACGCCGGGGATGCTGCTCACCGCGCAGGAGCTGCTGGAGCAGAATCCCGATCCGACCGAGGACGAGGTCCGCGACCGGCTCGCCGGCAACCTGTGCCGCTGCACCGGCTACGAGTTCATCGTCGACTCGGTCCTCGATGCGGCCGGCCGCCAGGCGGCCGTGGCCGGCGACGCCTAGGTCGGAGAGCGCTCAAGACCGGGCGGCATCGCGGATGTAGTCCACGATGTCGCCCGTCGTCGCGCCGGGCGTGAAGACCTCGCTGACGCCCAGCGCCTTGAGCTCGGGGATGTCGTCGGCCGGGATCGTGCCGCCGACGGTGACCAGCACGTCGTGGACGTCCTGCTCGCGCAGCAGCGCCACCACACGCGGCACCAGCGTCATGTGCGCCCCGGAGAGGATCGACAGCCCGACCGCGTCGGCGTCCTCCTGGATGACCGTCTCCACGATCTGCTCCGGCGTCTGATGCAGGCCGGTGTAGATGACCTCCATGCCGGCATCGCGCAACGCACGGGCGATGATCTTCGCCCCCCGATCATGCCCGTCCAGGCCAGGCTTGGCCACGACCACGCGGATCCTGCGGGCGGGCGTGCTCGAGCCGCTCACTTGACCGTCACCGTGGAGACCATGTCCGAGTGGATGGTGCAGACGATGGTGTACTTGCCCCGCTTGGCGAACGTGTGGCTGTAGCTCCCCTTGGACTGCAGCCGCGAGCGGAACTTCGCCGGCCCCTCGGTGACGCTCACGTTGTGGATCGACTCGCCCGCCCACACCCACTTGACCGTCGTGCCCTTGGCGATCTTCAGCGTCTTGGACGTGAAGAAGTCGTCCTTCAGCTTCACGGTCGTGGTCGTGGCAGCCAGTGCCGGAACCGCGACCGCACCGGCCACGGCGACGGGCACGGCCAGCACGGCGAGCCGCTTGAGCATGGGCATGTGGCGCTCTTGTCTCCTCAGTAGACCGGGGTCTCGGTGTAGGCGCCCCAGACGTCCTGGAGCGCATGGATCATCTCACCTTCGCTGACGTGGACGCGGGCCGCGTCGATCAGCGGCGGCATGAGGTTGGCCCCGGAGACGGCGGCCTGCTTGATCGCGGCGAGGGTGCGCTCCACGTCGGCGCTGTCGCGGCCGGCCTTGACGGCCTGGAC
>JAOPZL010000147.1 GCA_025964175.1 Solirubrobacterales bacterium | reverse complement strand
ATGCCGAGCACGGGCACCTGCTCGTCGGCGGCCAGGCGCAGCGTGCGTCGCTCCTCGTCCTGCCACGGGACGGCGTTATCGCCGGCGTGGCAGGCCGAGCCGAGGCTCACCAGCCGGTCGAAGCCGGCCAGCGATGGCGGCGCCGTCTCGCCGCGGTCGTGGCGCACGACCTCCAGCGTCCAGCCGCGAGCGCCGGCCCACTCGGCGAGCACGCCGGCGGGTGCGTCGTGGTCGTGCTGGAGGATCAAGGCCCGCAGGTCAGGCCTCGGCGTCCGGGTGAGCGGCCGACCCGCGCGCCATCTTGCGCAGGTCCATCGCGGTCTCGTACGTCTCCTCGTCGACGCCGTGGTCCAGCGCGACGTCGCGCAGCATGCGCCCCGACGCCGCCGCCTCCTTGACGATCGCGCCGGCCCGGTCGTACCCGATGTGCGGGTTCAGCGCGGTCGCCGCGGCGAGGGTCGACTCGGCCGAGCGCTTCGCGCCCTCGTGGTTGGCCTCGATGCCGTCGACGCACTTCTCGGCGAACAGCCGCGTCGCCGTCGACAGCAGGTGGATCGAGCCGAGCAGGTTGCGGGCGATCAGCGGGATGCGCACGTTCAGCTCGAAGTTGCCCTGCATGCCGCCGATCGTGATCGCGGCGTCGTTGCCGATGACCTGCGCGCTGACCTGGAGGACGACCTCGGGCAGCACCGGGTTGACCTTGCCCGGCATGATCGACGAGCCCTTCTGCAGCTCGGGGAGGAACAGCTCGCCGATGCCCGCGCGCGGGCCGGAGCCCATCCAGGCGATGTCGTTGGCGATCTTGGTCAGCGACACGGCGATGACCTTCAGCGCGCCCGACAGCTCGACGAGCGCGTCGCGGTTTCCCTGCGCCTCGAACGGGTCCTCGGGACCGCGCACGTCCAGCCCGCTGCTCTCGGACAGCTTGGCCCGCACGAGCTCGGCGAACTTCGGGTGCGTGTTGAGCCCGGTGCCGGTCGCGGTGCCGCCGAGCGGGATCTGGGCGACCTGCGGCAGCGCGTTGCGCACCCGCCGCGCGCCGAGGCGGATCTGCGCCGCGTAGCCGGAGAACTCCTGGCCCAGGGTGACCGGGACGGCGTCCATGAGGTGCGTGCGCCCCGACTTCACGACGTCGTGGAACTCGTCGGCCTTGACGTCGAGCGCGCTCTCGAGCCGCTCGAGCGCGGGCAGCAGGCGATGCGTCGCCTCGTCCAGCGCGGCGAGGTGGACGGCGCTGGGGAAGACGTCGTTGGACGACTGGCCCATGTTGACGTGGTCGTTGGCGTGGGCGTCGTCGCCCGCGAGGTTGGCGATGACCTCGTTGGCGTTCATGTTCGACGAGGTGCCCGAGCCGGTCTGGAAGACGTCGATCGGGAACTGGTCGTCGAACTCGCCGGCGGCGATGCGGTCGCCGGCCTGCGCGATGCGCTCGGCGATCGCCGGGTCGAGCCCGCCGAGCTGCGCGTTGGTGCGCGCCGCGGCGGCCTTGATGGCGCCCAGCCAGCGGATCACGGCGACGGGGACCCGCTCGCCGGAGACCGGGAAGTTGTCGATCGCCTTGGCGGTCTCAGTGCCCCACAGGCTCTGCTCGGTCGTGCTCATGATGCCTCCACGTTAGACCCGATGGACCTCGCCCGGCTACCAGGCGGCTAGCCGAAGAACGCCGCCAGTTCGCGCGCGACGCCGACGGGGTCGTCGTAGGCGATCAGGAAGCCCGTCTTGCTGAGGACCCGCAGCTGCCCGTCGCGCAGCAGGTCCAGCGCCTCCTCGGCGATCTCCAGCGGATGGCGCACGTCGGTGTCGGCCCACAGCAGAAGCGTCGGGCAGCGCACCGCCGCGAGCTCCTCGAGCACCTCGCGCCGCGCGCCGTGCTGCGGCCAGGAGCGGGCGAACTTCGCCCAGGAGCGCGCCAGGTTGGGGTTGCCGCCGGAGTCGGCGACGGCGTGGCGCACGAGGTCGCGCGCCGCCGGGTTCGCCTGCGCGGTCAGGCTCACGCCGACCTTCGGGCGCAGCACGAGCTTGGCGCCGTGGGAGGCGGCACGGTCGAGGATCGGGAGCCCGCCCGCGCGGGCGGCCACGCGCCATACGCGGCGCGCCGGGGCCGAGCGGTGCAGCGCGCTGGGCATCAGCACCATCCGCGACGGGTGCAGCTGGCCCGAGGCGACCGCGCGCAGCAGCAGCTCGGCGCCGAGCTCGTGCCCGGCGACCAGCGGCCGCGGCCCGCACGTGTCGCGGATGAACCCGGCGAGGACCTCGGTCAGCCAGTCCAGCGTGTACGGGTGGCGCGGGCGGTCCTCGGAGTCGCCGTGCAGCGGCAGATCGGGGAGCACGACGCGGTAGCGCAGCGCGAGGTCCTCGACCACGGGCGCGAACTCGCGGTGGGAGAGCATCGCCGAGTGCAGGATCGCCAACCCGGGCCCCGTCCCGGTCTCCCGGTAGGCGACCCGCGCACCGTCGGGGTGGTGGTAGAGCCGGAGCTTCATGTGGCGCGGTTCGATCCTAGAGTGGCGGCGCCATGCTGCGCAGCCCCTACGACCGCGAGATCGGGCGACTCGCCCTTCCGGCCCTCGGCGCGCTCGCCGCCGGCCCGCTGTACGTGCTCGCCGACACCGCGATCGTCGGCCACCTCGGAACCCCCCAGCTGGCCGCGCTGGCGCTCGCCGGAGTGCTCGTCACGACGCTCGTCGACCTCTCCGACTTCCTCTCCTACGGCACCACCTCGCAGGTCACGCGGCTGCACGGCGCGGGGCAGGAGGCGCAGGCCGGCGGGTTCGCCGCGCAGGCGCTGTGGCTGGCGCTGATCACCGGCGTCCTCGTGGCGCTCCTCGTCGTCGCGGTGGCCCGGCCGGCGGTCGGGGTGCTGGGCGGCCACGGCCACGTGCAGGACCTGACCGTGAACTACGTCCGGATCGCCGCGGTCGGCATCCCGTTCATGCTCATCGCGCTGGCCGGCGAGGGCTATCTGCGCGGCGTCCGCGACCTGCGCAGCCCGCTCGTCATCCTCGTCGTCGCCAACGCGCTGAACGTCGTGCTCGAAGTGCTGTTCGTCTACGGCTTTCACTGGGGGCTGACCGGCTCGGCCTGGGGGACGGTGATCGCGCAGGCGCTGATGGGCGGGTGCTTCGCGGTGCTGATGCTGCGCGCGCCCGCGGACTCGCGCCGCCCCGACTGGTCGCGGATGCGGCCGCTGCTGGCGATGGGCGGCGACCTCACCGTGCGCTCGCTCGCGCTGCTGGGCGCCTTCACGATCGGCAGCGCGCTCGCCGCGCGGATGGGCACCGCCGCCATCGCCGCCCACAACATCGCCTTCCAGCTCTTCCTGTTCCTCGCGCTCGTCCTGGACGCGATCGCGATCGCCGGGCAGATCCTCGTCGGGCGTGCGCTGGGCGCCGGGCGGGCGGACGAGGCGGTGGCCGCGTCGCGGCGGATGATCGGCTGGTCGCTGATCGTCGGCGGCGTGTTCATGGCCCTGCTGCTCGGCGGGACCGACCTCATCCCGCGCGCCTTCACCGACGACCCCGCGGTGCTCGCCGCCTCGCACTCGATGTGGCCGCTGTTCGCGATCATGCAGCCCGCCGCGGGCGTGATCTTCGCCCTGGACGGCATCCTCATCGGGGCGGGCGACACGCGGTTCCTGGCCGGCGCGATGGTCCTCGCCCTCCTCGTCTACCTGCCGCTCGCGCTCCTCGCCGGCACGCTCGCGGCGATCTGGTGGGCGCTGCTGGCGCTCATGGGCGTGCGGCTGCTCACCGCGGGCTGGCGCTTCGCGGGGCGGCGGTGGATCGTGCTCGGCGGGACGCGCGCCGCTACGCGAGCGTGATCGTGCCGTCCTCGTTCAGCGTCCAGCCGGGGTTGTGGGCGATCTCCCAGACGTAGCCGTCGGGATCGGCGAACGCGCCGGAGTACCCGCCCCACTCGGTCGCGGCGCCCTCGCGGACCACCGTCCCGCCCGCGTCACGCGCCTGCACGAGGATCGCGTCGACCTCCTCGTTGGAGCCGACGTTGTGCGCGAGCTCGACGCCGGGGCCCCCGCCGCGGCCGGCCAGCGCCGTCCAGAGGGCGAACACCATGCCGCCGGCCTGGAAGAAGACGACCTCCTCGTCGGGCTGCTGGGCGCCCTGCCAGCCCAGCGCCTCGTAGAACGTGCGGGCGGCCGCGAGGTCGGCGACGCCCAGGGTGATGAGGGAGATGCGCTGCTGCATGGCATGAGGATCGCGCATCAAAGCTGCGCAAAGGCGCCATCAGCTGCACGCGCGAGGCGGCGGGGGACGAGAAATGCTCCCATGAGCCAGACCGTTCCCAGCAATCGCCTCGGCCTGACCGCCTCCCAGGCGGCCGGCGCGCTCGGCGTCTCGGTGTCCACCGTGCGCCGATGGTCCGACAGCGGCGCCCTGCGCGGGTACCGCACGCCCGGCGGCCAGCGCCGCTTCAGCCGCGAGCAGATCGACGCCTTCCTGGCCTCCCTGGAGCAGGAGGATCGTCACCGCGCGTCGGCCTAGGCGACCGGGCTCCTGCACCCGCAAGCGAGATTGCATGGTGCAGGGCCGGTTGCGCGACTTGCGCAAAGCTGCCCAACCCTCGACAACTTGTCGCGTGAGCGTCGTTCGCACCAATGCCGCAGCCGCCATGCTCGGCGTCAGTCCGAACACCCTCCGCTCGTGGGAGCGGCGGTTCGGCTACCCGCGTCCGCGACGGACCCAGGGCGGCCATCGCCAGTTCGACCTCGCCGAGATCGAGGCGCTGCGCCAGGCGTTCTCGGAGACCCACAACATCTCCTCGGCGATCTCCGTCGCCCGCCAGCGTGGTGAGGGACCGACCTCCCCGACCCGGCTGACCGGCGCCTTCAACCGCTTCGACGAGGTCCAGGCCGATCGCCTCATGGAGGAGAGCCTCGCGGTGCGCTCCGTCGAGCGCACGGTCGAGGAGGTCCTGCTCGTCTCGGTCGCCGAGCTGGCCGACGACAACGGCCGCAGCGCCGAGCTCGGGTTCGCGTGGCGCTACGCCGCCGGCTGGCTGGCCGCCTACCAGCGCGTCGCCCCGCCCGCGCATCGCGCCGACGGCATCCTCATCGTCGACGCCTCCGGTCCGCTCGATCTCGACGCCCTCCACGTCCAGGCGCTGGAGCTCACGCTGCGCCGCAGCGGCGTGCGCACCCTGACCCTCTCGGCCGACCTCGACCTCGATCGCATCGCCCGCGCCCTGCGCGCCCTGCGCCCGACCGCGATGGTGCTGTCGGGCTCGGCGACGTCGCTGGACACGCTCGGCCGCCTCGTCTACGCCGCCCGCCGCCACGCGCCCGGCGTCGAGGTGCTCGACTTCCGCGGCGCGCTGCCCGACACGGGCGCCTCGACCGTCACGCGCCTGGGCGACTCACCGCTGGCCGCGCGCGACGTCCTGCTGGACCGACTGTCCGGCCATCGTCCCGCCGGCGTGCAGGACGATCTCGACGTGCTGCTCGAAGCCCAGTAGCCCCGCAAACGGGACGTCCGCGGCGCGGGATACGTTCCCGTTCGCGATGAGTCTCGTTCCCGGCGACCCGCTGGCCCACCGTGCGCTGGAGTCGCTGCTGCGGGCCGAGGCGCATGTCCGTCGCCGGCTGTCGGCCGACCTCGAACGCGAAGGCCTGTCGGCGACCGGCTTCTCCGTGCTCGTGGTGCTCACCACCGCCGGCGGTGAGCTGGAGCTGCGTGCGCTGCGCACCCGGCTGCAGACCTCGAAGGCGAACGCGACGGAGGTCGTGACGACGCTGGAGGCCCGCCAGTTGGTCATCCGCCGCCGCCTCCCGCACGACCGCCGCGCCGCCTCGGTGCTCCTGACGACCAAGGGCCAGGAGATCGTCGACCGCCTCTTCCCCGAGCACACCGAGCGCGTCGCCGCCGCCTTCAGCGTCCTGGACGAGGACGAGAAGCGCTCGCTGGCCGAGATCTGCCGCAAGCTCGCGGCGTAGCGCCGCTCAGAGCGCGACGGCCGCGATCACGGCGAACTGCAGCGCCGCGGCCGCGATCACGAGGGCGTGGAAGACCTCGTGGTAGCCGAAGACCGCCGGGATCGGGTCGGGACGCTGCGTGGCGTAGACGACGGCGCCGATCGTGTAGAGCAGGCCGCCGAACGCGAGCAGGAGGGTGAGGCCGACGCCGGCGTGGCTCAGCAGCTGCGGGAACGCGGCGATCGCGACCCAGCCGACGGCGAGGTAGCAGAGCGCTCCGAGCCACTTCGGCGCGCTGATCCAGATGAGCTTGAGGACGATGCCGCCCACCGCGCCCGCCCAGACCGTGATGAGGATCGCCGTCGCGAGCGTGCCCTTGAGGACGAGCAGCGCGAACGGCGTGTAGGTGCCGGCGATGACCACGAAGATCATCGAGTGGTCGGCCCGCTTGGCCCACTGGCGCGCGGAGGCCGTCTTCCACGGGATGCGGTGGTAGATCGCGCTGACCCCGAACAGGCCGACGAGCGAGATCGCGTAGATCGCCACGGCAAGCCGTGCGCGGCCGTCGGGCGCGAGGGCGACGAGCACGATCCCGGCGATCAGGGCCACGACGAACGCCCATGCATGGGTGCGGCCGCGCCACAGCGGGCGGGCCGAGACGTCGGGGGCGATGGAGGCGGACATCAGGCTTCAATGTAGGGGTCGCGGCGCCACCTTGTCTGCTGGCGCGCGTCACAACTCCGTGACGCCATCGTGGCAGCACGGCCCGGTCTTTGTGACACTGGTGCCAATGACCGTCGGTCCCCCCGTCCGCGAACGTCCCTGGGAGGATCTTCCGCCCGAGGTCGCGGTCGTCCTGCGCCCCGTCCTGCCCGGGTTGACCGAGGCGATCATCGCCGCGATCGCGGAGTCGATCCCGGAGTACAAGCGCCCGCTCGAGGGCGCCTTCGGCCACGGCCTGCGCCTCGGCGTCGAGGGGGCGCTGGAGCGCTTCATCCAGCTCATCGAGCAGCCCGGCCTGCGGGTCGAGGAGACGCCGGTCTACCGCGCGCTGGGCCGCGGGGAGATGCGTGCCGGGCGGTCGCTCGACGCGCTGCAGGCCGCCTACCGCCTCGGGGCGCGCGTCGCCTGGCGCCATCTCGCCGACGCCGCCGCGGCCGCCTCGATCCCGCCCCAGGCGCTGCCGACGCTGGCCGAGGCGATCTTCGCCTACATCGACCAGATCGCCGGCCAGTCGGTGGAGGGCTACGCCGACGCGCAGTCGGCCGCCGCCGGCGAGCGCAGCCGCCGTCGCGCGCGGCTGCTCGAGCTGCTGCTGGACGAGCACCTCGTCGATCGTGAGTCGGTCGAGGCCGCCGCGGTCCGCGCCGGCTGGGTCGTCCCGCGCACGCTGAGCGCCGTCGCGCTGACCCGCGGCGCCGACGCCGAGCTCCTGGCCCGCCGCCTGGGCTCCGACGTCCTCGCCGGTCGCGTGTCCGACGGCCCGCTGGCGCTCGTCCCCGACCCCGCCGGCCCCGGCCGCCGCGAGCTGCTGGACGCGGCGCTGCAGGGT
>JAOPZL010000114.1 GCA_025964175.1 Solirubrobacterales bacterium | reverse complement strand
CCAACGGGAACGGGAACGGCCACGGCCACGCGTCCGCGGCCGGGACCGATCAGCCGGCCGCGGAGTCCGACCGCACGTAGTCGCCGCTCTTGCCGCCGGTCTTGGCGAGCAGGGCGACCTCGGCGATCGTGACCGACTTCTCGAGCCCCTTGACCATGTCGTAGACGGTCAGGGCGGCGACGGAGGCGGCGGTCAGCGCCTCCATCTCCACGCCGGTCTTCCCGGTCACGCGCGCGAGCGTGGTGATCGTGACCAGGCCCGCGTCGACGTCGACCTCGGCGTCGACGGTCACCTTGTCCAGCGCCAGCGGATGGCAGAGCGGGATCAGCTCGCTCGTGCGCTTGGCGGCCTGGATCCCGGCGATGCGGGCGGTGGCGAGCACGTCGCCCTTGGGAGCGTCGCCGCTGACGATCGCCGCGGCGGTCGCCGGCGACATCCGCACCAGCGCGCGGGCGGTCGCCGTGCGCACCGTGACCGACTTGTCGCCGACGTCGACCATGCGGGCCTGGCCGCGCTCGTCGAGGTGGGTCAGCTCGCCCATCGGGTTCAACCGTGCGTCGCCGCCCTAGGCGGCGACGGACTCCTGGGCGGCGGCGATGATGTCGCGCACGCCCTGCTCGTCCCCGCCGCGCAGCAGGTCGATCGGGTCCGGATCGCCGTTGACGATCGTCTCGAAGAAGTCCTTGCGGTCCTGGTAGGTCGGCAGTGTGCCCTTCGCCCAGCCGCGCGCCTCGTTGAGGAGGATGGCGAGCCTGGCGTACGGCTCGCCGTACTGCTCGGAGATCTGGCGCTTCATCCGCTTGGCCAGCGCGGGCGACGCGCCGGCGGTCGAGATGGCGATCGCGAGCGGCCCGGTGCGGACGATCGCGGGCAGGATGAAGTTGCACAGCGGCGGCACGTCGACGACGTTGACCAGCATCGCGCGGCGCTCGGCGTCGTCGTAGATGCGGATGTTCGTGTCGGTGTCGTCGGTCGCCGCGATGACCATGAAGATGCCCTCGAGGTCCTCGGGACCGGCGTAGTCGCGGCGCTCCCAGGTGATCGAGCCCTCGGCGGCGAGCTGCTGGAGCTCGGGCACGGCCTCGGGGGCGATCAGCGTGACGTCACCGTCGCAGGCCAGCAGGCCCTCGACCTTCTCCAGCCCGATATCGCCGCCCCCGACGACCAGCGAGCGGCGGTCCCGGAGCTTGAGGCAGGCGATGTAGAAGGGGGTGTCCAGCATGTCCTGGACGCAGGTCTGATCGCAGATCCCACGGCGGAACTGGCACACGCACGGCTTCCCGGCATAGGCGGCGGCTGGCATGGTCCATCCAGCGTACCCTGGCCGCAGCGGAGCTCCGTGGTCCCGGCCACGCCCTCCAGTCGTACCCCGGTTGACATGGCCTCCCTCTTCTTCGATGACTCAATGCTGCGGCGCGTGCACCGGGAGCAGGTGGTCGCCCTCTCGGGTCCGCGGGCCCTGCTGCTGCAGGCGACCCACCCCGTCGCCTTCGCCGGCTTCTTCGCCCACACCGGCGCCCTCGACGAGCCGTACGAGCGGCTGGCGCGGACCGCGCAGGTGTTGGACACGATCGGCTTCGGCGAGGCCGATGCCGCCGAGCGCGCGACCCGGATCGTCCGGGCGATGCATCACCGCGTCTCGGGCGAGCTGGCGGAGCCGATCGGCCGCTTCCCGGCCGGGACGCCCTACCGCGCCGACGACCCGGTGCTGCTGCTGTGGATCCTGGCGACGCTCGTCGACTCCGCGCTCGTCGTCTACCAGCGCTACGTGCGATCCCTGTCGCATGCCGAGCGCGACGCCTACTGGCAGGACTACCGCGTGATCGGGCGGCTGTTCGGGCTCGCCGACGACGAGATGCCGGCCACGATCGACGACTTCGACGCCTACTGGAGCGGGATGATGCGCTCCGACGACCTCTACGTCGGGCCCGAGGCACGCGCGCTCGCGGTCCAGATCGTGTTGCACCCGCCGGTCCCGCTGCTGGCCCGGCCGCTGCTGGAGCTCGCCAACCAGATCACGACCGGGCTGCTGCCGGGGCGCGTACGGCGCATGTACGGGCTGCGCTGGGATCCGCTGCGGGCGCTGGCGCTGCGCGGCGGCGCGGAGTACGCCAAGCGCGTTCTCGTGCCGCTGCTGCCCGAGCGGGTGCGGCTGGTGCCGAGCGCGCGAGCGGCGTAGGCGCGGCTGAGCTGCCCGGGCGGGACGGGTAGCTTCCTGGCCCGTGGATGGCGAGAGGACGATCGCGGCGGGGATGCGCGCCGCCGCCCCGCTCGCCGTGGCCGTCGGCCTGTTCGGCGTCCCGTACGGGGTGCTCGCCCGCGACGAGCTCGGCATCGTGCCGGCCCTGGTCTTCTCCGCGACGACGTTCGCCGGATCGGCGCAGATGGCGGTCGTGTCGCTGCTGGGCAGCGGCGGGGTCACCGCGGCGATCGTCGCGGGGCTGCTGCTCAACGCGCGCTACCTGCCGATCGGGATCTCGGTCGCGCCGTCGCTGCCGCGGCCGCTGTGGAGGCGCGTGCTGACGGCGCAGCTCGTCGTCGACGAGTCGTGGGCGATCGCCAACCGCGGCGGCGGGCGCTTCGACGGCCGGATGCTCCTCGGGGCCGGGCTCGTCCTCTACGCGGCCTGGATGCTGGGCAGCGCGGCCGGGCTGGTCGGCGGCTCGCTGCTGGGCGACCCGAAGCGCCTCGGCCTGGACGCCGCGTTCCCCGCGTTGTTCCTGGCCCTGCTGGCCGGGCAGATCCGCGACCGCCTCTCGCTCGTCGCCGCGCTGCTCGGCGGCGCGATCGCGCTGGCGCTCGTCCCGTTCGTCCCGGCCGGCGTGCCGATCATCGCCGCATCCGTGGTCTGCCTGCTGGGCCTGCGGCCGGTGTCGCGCGCGTGAGCCACGACGCCTGGCTCGTCGTCGCGATCTGCGGCATCGGCACGGTTGCGCTGAAGACGACCGGGCCCCTGCTGCTCGGGGGCCGCGACCTGCCCGGATGGGTCGGCGGCGTGCTCGCGCTGCTGGCGCCGACGCTGCTCGCCGCGCTGATCGTGACCCAGGCGTTCGCGGGCGATCGCGTGCTCGTCCTGGACGCCCGGGCGGCGGGCCTGGCCGCGGCGGCGATCGCGCTGGCGCTGCGCGCCCCCCTGCTCGTCGTCCTGGTCCTGGCGGCAGCGGTGGCGGCCGGGGCGCGGGCGCTGGGGTGGCTGGCGTAGCTCGGCGCCTCGCGCGCCGGTCTGGCTAGGAGCCGCCCGAGCCGCCCGCTCGCCACTTCCGCCACGCCTCGAGCCGCTCCGCGAACGGCGCCTCGCGCTCGTCGGGCAGGTAGAAGCGCGCGTCCTCCAGGCCCGGCGGCAGCAGCGGCTGCTTCGTGAGGTGGCCGGGGTTGTCGTGCGGGTAGTCGTAGCCCGCTCCGCCCCGGCCAGGAGGTGACTGGAGGTAGGGCGGCGGCGTCTTCGCGCCGTGCTGGCGCACGTGCGCGCGCGCGGCGGCCAGCCCCTTGTACGCGGCGTTGGACTTCGGCGCCATCGCCAGGTAGACCGCGCACTGGGCCAGCGCGTGGGCGGCCTCGGGCATGCCGACGTGCTCGACCGCTCCCGCGGCGGCGACCGCCACGACCAGCGCCTGCGGATCGGCGTTGCCGACGTCCTCGGAGGCCAGGATCACCATCCGCCGGGCGATGAAGCGCGGGTCCTCGCCGCCCTCGATCATCACCGCGAGGTAGTAGAGCGAGGCATCGGGGTCCGAGCCGCGCGTCGCCTTGATCCAGGCCGAGGCGAGGTCGTAGTGCTGGTCGCCCTGCTTGTCGTAGCGGATGGCGCGCCGCTGCAGCGCGTCCTCGGCGACGGGCAGCGTGACGACCCCGTCGCGGGCCGTGGCGACCGCCAGCTCCAGCGCGCCCAGCGCCGTGCGCGCGTCGCCGCCGGAGCGCTCGGCCAGGAACGAGAGGGCGTCGTCGTCGATCGTCGCGTCGCTGCGGCGCAGCAGCACCGCGACGTCGTCGGCGGACAGCGACTGCAGCTCGTAGACCGCCATCCGGCTCAGCAGCGCCGAGTTGACCTCGAAGTACGGGTTCTCGGTCGTCGCGCCGATGAGCGTGACGAGCCCCTCCTCGACGGCGGGCAGCAGCGCGTCCTGCTGGCCCTTGTTGAAGCGGTGGATCTCGTCGAGGAAGAAGACGGTGCGCTGCCCGGAGGTCTTGCGGCGATGGTCGGCGCGCTCGATCACGCCGCGCACCTCGGCCCGGCCGACCTGCACGGCGCTGAGCTCCTCGAAGGCCGCGTTCGCCGCGGTGGCGACGATCCGCGCGAGGGTCGTCTTGCCGCTCCCGGGCGGGCCGTAGAGCAGCATCGAGTGCGGGCGCCCGTCCTCGATCGCGCGGCGCAGCGGGGATCCCTCGTGCAGCAGGTGCTGCTGGCCGACGACCTCCGCGAGCGTCGACGGGCGCATCCGCGCGGGCAGCGGGGCGTCGGCCGGCGGGGCGGGCGCCGGAGGC
>JAOPZL010000106.1 GCA_025964175.1 Solirubrobacterales bacterium | reverse complement strand
GTTCCCTCCAGCGCCATCGCGAGCGTCTCCAGCGCCAGCTCGGGCGGAACCGCGATCTCGTCATCCAGACCCGAAGCGACGCCGGGGTCCGGCATCTCGGGGCTGTCAGCTGCGGACATGCGAGGGGGTCCTTTCGCGGACGCAGTCTACGCAGCGATCCGGCTTGCGACCGGGATCGTCAGTGCTTCTTGCCGCTGCGAGCGGCCGCCCGGCGCCCCCGCAGCAGGTACCCGCCGCCGAGGCCGAGGATGAAGCTGACGCCGATGACGACGATCAGCGGGGTGCGCGTCGTCGTGATCAGCCAGTCGACCTTGACCCGGTCGAGGTTGATCACGCCGAACACGATGATCAGCGCGCCGATGACGAACGCGGCGATGCGGCGCGTCCGCTCGCGCTTGTTGACGGTCGGTGCGGCCTGGGGATCCAGGGGATCGTGGGTGCTCACGGGATGAAGTCAACCACGCGGCAGGCCGCGGGCGTCGCACGGCTCGGTCACGCCCGCCGGCAGCTCGCGCACCATCATCGGCAGGACCCGCTCCATCGAGCTCGGCGTGACCGCGGCGCTCGATGCGTACGGCTTGTCGAAGAACGCGACGAGGACGAGCCCGGCGGTGACGATCGTCGCGACGCCGACGGGCAGCGCCGCTTGCGCGAAGACCCGTTCGCTGTGGTCGGCGAACAGCCAGACGAACGCGATGACGAGGACGCCGCCGGCGAACAGGAAGAGCCACACGAGCGTCGGGACGAAGCTCCCGGCCTGGTCCAGCCGGCCCTGGCGCCCGTCCTGGCGCTGTTGCATCTCGTCGAACCACGCGCTGTAGGCGGCGCTCGTCTTGCCGTCGTCGCGCGATGCGGGGGCGGCGGCGAACGTCGTCTCGATCGAGCGCAGGCGGTTCTCGACGATCGGGCTGCCGTGGCCGTGGGCCATGGCCGGCCAGTCCAGCGCGATGACGCCACGGGCGTAGCAGAGCAGCTGGCCCTGGAGGTCGTCGCGCGTGGCGGTGGGGAGGAAGACGGCGGTGCGGAACAGCGAGCTCGTCGCCTGCGCCTCGGCCGAGGAGTCGGTCCGCGCGCGGTCGAAGGACTGGAAGGTGAGCAGGAAGACGAAGGCGAGCAGGACCGCGAACGACGTGCCGGCGACCGAGTACACCCAGCCGGCCTGCTGGGTGTCGTTGTAGTAGCCGCCGTCGGGCGCGTTGGCCCGCACGTACAGCATGACCGTGACCGCCACGGCGTTCACGGCGACGACGACGAGGATGCCCAGCCAGGCCGACACGGCCGGGATTCAACCAGGCAGCGGGGCGGCGCCCTACAGGCCGAGCACCCCGGGGTTCATGATCCCCGACGGATCCAGCCGTGCCTTGGACGCACGCAGCGTCTCGACGCCGAGCACGCCGGCTTCGCGCTCGAGCCACGGGACGTGGTCACGGCCGATCGCGTGGTGGTGGGTGATCGTCGCCCCACCGGCCAGGATCGCCTCCATGGCCGCGCGCTTGGCGGCCTTCCACTGTCCCGCCTCGTCGCCCGCGCGCTGCGGCGCCAGGACGGTGAAGTACAGCGACGCGCCGGTCGGGTAGAGATGGGACACGTGGCAGAGGACGAGCGGGTGGACGCCGGGCTCGGCGAGGGCGTCGCGCAGCGCGTGCCCGACGGCGGCGTGCAGCGCCTCGATGCCCGACCACGCCACCGCCGTCTCGAGCGTCTCGACGAGCAGGCCGCGGTTGAGCAGCACGTCGCGCACGTAGGGGGCGGCATAGCGGCCGGCGAGCCACATCGGCCCGCCGTCGCCCTCCTCGACGCTGCCGCCGTGGGCCCGGGCGACCGCGGCGGACGCCTCGCGCCGCGCGGCGACGGTCGCCGCCTCGCCCTCCCAGGCGAAGATCGCGGCGACGCCGTCCTCCACGGCGGCGGTGTGCGCGGCGACGAGGCGGTTCAGGCGGCCCTCCTCCTCGTCGGAGAGGCGTGCCACGTCGGGAGCGACGCCGCCCTGCTCCAGCGCGCGCAACGCCTGCAGCCCGGCCGCGAACGACGGGAAGCGCCACGCCTCGACGTGGCGCACGGCGGGCCGCGGGCGGACGCGCAGCGTGACCTCGGTGATGATCCCCAGCGCGCCCTCGGAGCCGATCAGCAGCTGGCGCAGGTCGGGGCCGGCCGCGGTGGCGGGGAGCGTGCGACCGACCAGCTCGCCGGCCGGCGTCACGCAGCGCAGGCCGAGCACGAGCTCGTCGATGCGGCCGTAGCCCGTCGACGCCTGGCCGGCCGAGCGCGTCGCGACCCAGCCGCCGACGGTGGAGTACTCGAAGGACTGGGGGTGGTGGCCGAGCGTCAGCCCGTGCTCCTCCAGCGCGGCCTCCAGCGCGGGCCCGAGCATGCCGGCCTGCACCGTGGCGGTCTGGGACTCGACGTCGACGCAGACGAGCCGGTCGAGCCGGCGCAGGTCGATGACGACGAGATCGCGGCCGTCGCGCACGGGGGAGACGCCGCCGACCACGCTCGTGCCGCCGCCGAACGGGACGACCACCGTGTTGGAGCGGGCGCATGCGCGCAGCAGCGCCGCGACCTCGGCCTCGTCGGCCGGGTAGACGACGACGTCGGGAGCGTCGGCGGCGTCGCCGGCGCGCAGGCGCAGCAGGTCGAGGTAGCTGCGGCCCGCCGCATGCGCGATGCGGGTCGCGCGATCGGTGCGGACGAACTCCGCGCCGACGATCTCGGCCGGCCCGGCGCCGTCGAAGGCGGGATCGGGGAGGACGACGTCGTCGAGGTCGACCGGCGGGGTGTGCCGGTCGGTGGCGCCCAGCTCGCTCAGCAGCGCGGTCGCGGCCTCGGGCAGCTCGGCGTCGACGGTCTGGGGGCCGCCCCAGCCGAACCAGCGCAGCCTTGGCGCCAGCGGGTCGGCGGTCGCGCGGCGCGTCTCGGTCGTCGAGCTCATCGAACCTCCTCCAGCGCTCCGGCGAGCGCCTCCTGGGCAGCGGGCAGGGCGACGGCGCGGCGCGTGGGCACGAGGCCGACGCGGGTTCGGCGGTCGAGCAGGTCGTCGGGCGTGAGCGCGAGCTCGTGCTCGACGGCGAAGCGCAGCTCGGCGGGCGTCACGGGGACGTCGGCGGCGATCCGGCGGTGGTCCTCGGGGCGGCCGGTCGTGGTGACGAGCGGGGCCTCGGCGCCGTAGCGGCGGACGAGCCGCTCGTCGATCCCGGGCATGCGGGTGTCGCGCGGCTGGGCGCCGACGAGGACGAGGCGCTCGGTGGTGCACGCGGCCGTGGTGACGCCGGGGCGGGCGGCGATGGCGTCGACGACGTCCTGGGCCATCCGGCGGTAGGTCGTGAGCTTGCCGCCGACGATCGTGATGACCCGCGACTGCGGATCCTCGATGAGCGCGTGCCGGCGCGACAGGTCGGCGGTGCCTCGTTCGCCGCCGCGGCGCCTTCCACGGCCGACGTCGTCGCCGCTGCAGCCATCGACGAGCGGGCGCATGCCCGCGGTCCGGCCGACCACGTCCGCGGCCGTGAGCGGCACCTCCAGCGCGCGGGAGATCGTCTGCAGCAGGCCGCCCTCCTCCTCGGCGGTGACCGTGGCGTCGTCGGGCACGTCCCCGAGCACCGGGACGTCGGTGAGGCCGATGAGGACGAGGCCGTCGGGGCGCGGGACGGCGAAGACGAAGCGCGAGCGCGAGCCCTCCAGCGCGACGTTGAAGGCGGCGCGCGGGTTGCCGAGGCGCTCGGCCTCGACGAGCAGGTGCGAGCCGCGGCTGGGGCGCAGCTTGACGCCGGGAGCGAGCGCGCCCGACCAGACGCCGGCGGCGTTGACGACGTGGTCGGCGCGGATGCGCAGGTCCTGACCGGTGCGCTCGTCGCGGGCCACCGCGCCGTCGCCGTCGAGGCTCAGGGCGCGCACGTAGGTGAGGATCCGCGCGCCGTGGGCGGCTGCCGTCCGGGCGACGCCGACGACGAGCGCGGCGTCGTCCTCCAGCTGGCCGTCCCAGCTCATGAGCGCGCCGCGCAGGCCGGACGGGTCGAGCGCGGGCACGAGCCGGCGGGCCTCGAGCGCGTCGATGCGGTGGGCGTTGGGAAGTCGCGTGCGGGCGGTGCCGGCCAGGCGGCGCATCGCGTCGCCGGCGCGCAGGACGGCCATCGTGCCGCCCGCGACGTAGGCGGGCTGCTCGGCGCGCAGCGGAGAGAGGAAGGGCAGCGGGGCGATCAGGTGCGGGGCGGTACGCAGCAGGATCGCGCGCTCGCGAGCCGACTCCCACGCGATCGACGGGTGGCCGCCGGCGAGGTAGCGCAGGCCGCCGTGGACGAGCTTGGAGGACCAGCGGCTGGTGCCCTGGGCGAGGTCGCCGCGTTCGATCAGCGCGACGCTGAGCCCGCGCGCGGCAGCGTCCAGCGCCACGCCGGCGCCGGTGATCCCGCCGCCGACGACGAGCACGTCGACGCGTTGCCCCGCGGCGAGCTGCCCGAGCTCGCGGGTGCGGCGAGCGGCGTTCAACGACGAAGATCCGAGACGCTGTGACATCACACGCCGAACTGTAACACCCACACAAGGGTGTGGCTACGGCATGAGGAACGCGTTCAGCATCCGGCTGAGGTCCTCGCGGTGGGCCCGCTCGGCCTCCGGGGAGTCGGAGTGGGCCGACAGCACGTAGCCGCGCATCGCCAGCTCCATCGCCGAGGCCAGGCGGCGCGGCTCGCCCGGGCGCACCGATCCCTCCTCGATCGCCGCCGCGACGTGCGCGGCGAGGTTGTCGATGACCAGCCGCTGGAACGTCCCGACCCGCTCGGTCACGTAGGGCAGCAGGAGCTCGGGGTCCACATCGAGGAGCCGCACGAACAGCGGATGCGCGGCGAGGAGCTCGGCCCCGTGGACCGCGAGGTGCACGATCCGCTCCCGGCCGTTGGTCGACGCGTCGGGCTCCAGCTGGGACTGCGCGATGAGCTGCCCGAACTCGCGCGTCATCAGCGCCTGCAGGACGGTGTGGACGTCCGGATAGCGGCGGTAGACGGTCATCCGGCTCACCCCGGCGCGGGCGGCGATGTCGGTCAGCGTGGTGCGGCGCACGCCGACCGCCATGACCTGGGCGTGGGCGGCATCGAGGATCGGATCGTCGGCCATTGGCACCGGAACGCTACCCGCGGACGCGATGGACCGGTGCGCTCGGGCCGCATCGGGTAGAGCACGGATCGAGAGAGCCCGTCAGGAGGTCGCCATGAGCACCACCCAGCCGTCGCATCAGACCGTTCGCCTCTCCCGCGGCAAGCACAGCTCGCCGTCGCAGGGAGTGTGCGTCATGGAGCTCGCCTCCATGCTCGCCGGGGAGCCGTTCACCGACAGACCCGCGTGCGCGGACCCGGTGCTCGGCGGACTGCTGCGCGCCTACAACGACACGATCGACGGCGAGCGCCGCCAGGATCTGTACCAGGTGGCCGCCCTCGTCGTCGGCACCGCCTCCACCCCCGAGGTGCAGCGGATGCGCGCCAACCGCTGCCTCGTGTTCGCCACCGCGCACCGCCGCCGCTCGCGCTGGCGCCGTCGTCACGGGACCCCCGCGCTGGCCGCCCACCTGGGGCAGGATGCTCCGGGCGTGCTGGCCGTGCGCGCGCTGGGCCGCGTCGACGACGTCCGCCATCGCGAGCTCCTCGCGCTGGTGCACGAGCTCGTCTGGATGGGCCAGCCGCGCGCCGAGCACCCGGCCGACATCGCCGCCGAGCGCGTGGGAGCCGCCCAGCCGCGGCCGCTCAGCTCAGCGCGGGCTTGAGCCGGAAGGCGGTCTTGCTGCCCTTGCCCTTGCGGAAGGTGCCGGTCTTCTTCGACAGCACCCAGGGCGAGGGCAGCGCGTTGTTCGCGGCGGACAGGAACTGCTTGATCAGCGTCACCGTCTGATCGCAGGTCAGCGGCGAGCCGGCCAGCGGGACGAACAGGTACGGGCCCTTGTTGACGTCGAGCGAGCCGATCATGTCGTCGTGCTGGACCGCGAACGTGCCGGGGCACGGCGTGCCGTCGCCGGGCAGCTTCAGCGTCACGTTCGAGGGCGCGGGGCCGACCAGCGGCTCGAGCTCGAAGCCGTTGTTGACCGTCCCCTTGAGGAAGGTGGCGGTCTCGGTGTCGACGAACCAGGGGCGCGGCAGGGTGCCGTCGTAGTCCTGCAGGAACGACGCCAGCGAGGACGCCGCCTCGTCGCAGCTCATGCGATCCGCGGCGACCAGGTCGATGATGTACTTGCCCGCGGGGATCGCCAGCGCCCCGACGTGGTCGTCGTGGGAGAGCTGGAAGACGGCCGGGCAGACGGTGGCCAGGTCCGGCTGCACGGTCGCCGCGCCGGACGGCGCGGACGCGCCGACGCGCTTGACCGTGAACGCCTGCTTCGGGGCGGTGCGGCTGAACCCGGAGGTGGCGACGCCGACGACCCAACCGCCGGAGAGCCTGCCGTCGAAGTCCTGCAGGAACTGGGAGAAGAGGTCGCTGGCCGTCGCGCAGGAGAGCGTCGACCTGGTCGAGATCGTGACCGAGTAGACGCCGGCGGGGAGCGAGAGCGCCCCGATCTTGTCGTCGTGCAGGACGGTGAACAGCGGGCAGTCCCCGCTCGTGGCGCTCGGCGTGGCCGCGGTCGTCGTCGACGTGGTGGTCGGCGTGGTGACGGGGCTCGACGGGGTCGCCTGGCCGTGGGCGGCGGCCGGGATGGCGAGACCGAGGACGAGGGCGGTGAGCAGCGTTAGGCGACGGGGCACCGCGCCAGCATAGAGCCGGCCGCGGCGTGCCCCGTCGCGCAGGCGCTAGGAGCCGCCGGAGGCGTTGGAGCGCGCCCGAGCGCGCTGCGCCTTGGTGCGGCCGGTCTGGTCGAGCACGACCTTGCGCAGCCGGACGTGGCGGGGCGTCACCTCGACGCACTCGTCCTCGCGCAGGAACTCCAGCGCCTGGTCGAGCGAGAGCAGGCGCTTGGGGATCAGGCGCACGAGCTCGTCGGCGGTCGAGGAGCGGATGTTGTTCAGCTTCTTCTCGCGCACCGCGTTGACGTCGAGGTCGTCCGAGCGGCTGTTCTCGCCCACGACCATGCCCTCGTAGACCTCCTCGCCGGGCTCGACGAAGAGCGAGCCGCGGTCCTGCATGAGGAAGCAGGCGTTCGCGGTGACCGATCCGGTGCGGTCGGCCACGAGCGACCCGGTCGGGCGCGTGCGCAGCTCGCCGAACCACGGCTCCCAGCGATCGAAGATGTGGTGCACGATGCCGGTGCCCCGCGTCTCGGTCAGGAACTCGGTGCGGAAGCCGATCAGGCCACGGGCGGGGACGAGGTAGTCCATCCGGACCCAGCCGGTGCCGTGGTTGATCATCTGCTCCATGCGGCCCTTGCGCAGGGCGAGCAGCTGCGTGACGACGCCGACGTACTCGTCGGGGACGTCGACGCTGAGGCGCTCGACCGGCTCGTGGCGCTTGCCGTTGATCTCGCGCACGACGACCTGCGGCTGGCCGACGGTCAGCTCGAAGCCCTCACGGCGGAGGATCTCGACGAGGATCGCCAGCTGCAGCTCTCCTCGGCCCTGGACCTCCCAGGTGTCGGGGCGCTCGGTCGGGTTGACGCGCAGCGCCACGTTGCCGACCAGCTCGGCCTCGAGGCGGCCCTTGAGCAGGCGGGCGGTCAGCTTGTCGCCGTCGCGCCCGGCCAGGGGGGAGGTGTTGATGCCGACGGTGACCGACAGCGACGGCTCGTCGACGGAGATGACGGGCAGCGGGCGCGGATCCTCCGGATCGGCCAGCGTCTCGCCGATCGTGATGTCCTCGAAGCCGGCGACCGCGGCGATCTCGCCCGGGCCCGCCTCGTCGGCCGAGACGCGGTCCAGCGCCTCGGTCACGTACAGCTCGGTGATCTTGCCGTTGGTGATCGAGCCGTCGGTGCGGCACCAGGCGACGTTCTGGCCGCGGCGCAGCGTGCCGTGGTGGATGCGGCAGATGGCCAGGCGTCCGAGATACGGCGACGCGTCCAGGTTCGTGACCTGTGCCTGCAGCGGGTGCTCGGGGTCGTACTCGGGGGCCGGGATGGTCTCCACGAGCAGGTCGAGCAGCGGCTTGAGGTCGGTGCCGGGGACGTCGAGGTCGAGCGTCGCGGTGCCGGCGCGGCCGTTGGTGTAGACGACGGGGAAGTCGATCTGGTCCTCGTCTGCATCCAGGTCGAGGAAGAGCTCCTCGACCTCGGTGACGACCTCGGCGATGCGCGCGTCGGGGCGATCGATCTTGTTGACGACGAGGACGACGGGCAGCCGCGCCTCGAGCGCCTTGCGCAGGACGAACCGCGTCTGGGGCAGCGGTCCCTCGCTGGCGTCGACGAGCAGCAGGACGCCGTCGACCATGAACAGCCCGCGCTCCACCTCACCGCCGAAGTCGGCGTGTCCCGGCGTGTCGATGATGTTGAGCTTGATGTCTCCGTGGTGGACCGCCGTGTTCTTCGCGAGGATCGTGATCCCCTTCTCACGCTCCAGGTCCATGGAGTCCATGACTCGCTCGTTGACGTCCTGACCGGTCCGGAATGCGCCGGACTGCCAGAGCATGGCGTCGACAAGCGTGGTCTTGCCGTGGTCGACGTGGGCGACGATGGCCACGTTGCGTAGATCTGTGCGCGTACTCATTGGCTTTCATCCAGGCTAGCCGGGTAATGTCGGACTCGAATGTCCCCCACCGGTCACCTCCGGGCGGACGCGGAGCGCAACGTGCGCGCGATCATCGACGCCGCAATCGTGCTGTTGGCGGCAGAACCCGACGCCAGCATGGAGCGCGTGGCGTCGGCAGCGGGCGTCGGTCGGGCCACCGTGTACCGCCATTTCGCCTCTCGCGAGCATCTTGTACGCGCCATCTTGGATCGCGCGCTGCAGGACGCCAGAGACGCCGTCGTCGGCTCCAAGCCAGAGGAGGGCAGCGCCTTGGAGGCGCTGGCTCGAGCCGTCTCCGCGCTGCTGAAGGTCGCCGATCGCTACCGCCTGGTCCGGTCGATCGCGCCGCACGACGAGGAGCTGCGCCGGCGGGCCGAGGAGGTCGGCGCGCCGCTGATCGCCATCTTCGACCGCGGCCAGCGCGAGGGGGAGTTCCGCAACGACCTCAGCAGCCGCTGGGCCGCGGGCGCGCTCGGGGCGCTGCTGCAGGCCGTCACCGTGCAGCTGATCGACGGCGAGGTCCGCGAGCGCGAGGCGGCCAACCTCGTGGTCACGACGCTGGTCGAGGGTCTCACGAAGCGGTAGGCGCCGCGATCGGCGCAGCTGCCGTTCGCCACGATCTGGTGAGAGACTGCCGCGCGATGCGCTCCGCCGCCAGCCACCTGAAGCCCATGTCGGCGCAGACGGGGATCATCGCGGCGGTCGCGCTGGCGATCTTCTGCACGGACGTCGACTTCTTCGCGCTGAACCTCGCGCTGCCCGCGACCGCGCGCTCGCTCGGCGTCACGACCACCGATCTGCAGTGGGCGGTGACGATCTACCAGCTGACGCTCGCGTCGCTGCTGATCCCGGCGGGCCGCCTCGGCGACCTCCTCGGCCGGCGCCGGGTCCTGCTCACCGGCATCGCGATCTTCGGCCTCGCGTCGCTGCTGTGCGGCGCCGCGCAGTCGGCGACGATGCTCGTCTGCTTCCGCTTCGTCCAGGGCGCGGGCGCCGCGCTGCTGTTCCCGGTCGGGATCGCCGTCGTCTCCAACGCGTTCGCGTCCGCCGCTCGCGGCCGGGCGATCGGCAACGTCTACGCGATCGGCGCGATCGGCACCGCGGTCGGGCCGTTCGTGGGCGGCCTGCTCACCGACACCCTCAGCTGGCGCTGGGTCTTCTTCTTCAACGTCCCGTTCGCGCTGGCCGCGTTCCTGATCACGTTGCGCCAGGTGCCCGAGTCGCGGGACGGCGCGGCCGAGCGGGTCGACACCACGGGGCTCGCGTGCGTCGTGGCGGGCATCGCGGCGGTCACGGTCGCGATCGACCGCGGCTCGGACTGGGGATGGCTGAGCGCGACGACCCTGCTCGTCGCGGCCGGCGGGATCGCCCTGCTCGGCGCGTTCGTCGCCGTCGAGCGGCGCGTGCGCTTCCCGCTGGTCGACCTGTCGCTCTTTCGCAACGCCCCGTACGTGACGATCACCCTCGCGGGGGCCGCGGGCAACATCGGCACCTGCCTGATGCTGTTCCTGGCCTCGATCTACCTCCAGCAGGTGCGCGACCTGTCCCCGCTGGTGGCCGGCGTGGTGTTCCTCGCCCCGGCGATCGCCAACGCGGCGGGCGGCGTCGTCGCCGGCCGGCTGGGCGAGCGCGGGACCCCGCCGCGGCTGGTGATGGGTGCCGCGCTGGCGCTGGGAGCGGTCGCGCTGGCGCTGCTGGCGTTCGTCACCGCATGGCCGGCCTACGTGGCCGCGTTCGCGCTCGCCGGGTTCGGGCTGGGGACGACGTGGTCCTACACCTCCGTGGGCACCCAGGCGGTCGTGCCCGAGGCGATGGCCGGCGGCGCGTCGGGCGTGACGCTCGCGATCGTCGTGGGCCTGGGCGGGCTGTCGGTGGCGGTCGGCGCGACCCTGCTGGAGGTCCTCACCGGCGGCGGCGCGTCGGCCGCGACCGCCATCCACCGGCTGTTCGCCGGCCTGGCCGTCCTCGCGCTGCTCTCCGCGGCGGCGATGCTCGCGACCGGCCGCGCGCCCAGGGATCGCACCACCTGAACGCGATCGCGACAATGCGAGGCGTGGACGACCCGTTCACCTTCCTCGGCGTCACCCCGGACGCCACCCCCGACGAGCTGGCGGCCGCGTACCGCCGGCTGGCCAAGGCCTGGCATCCGGACACGCAGGCGACGCCCGACGCCGGTGCCCACATGGCGAAGATCAACGCCGCCTACGACGCCGCGCGGGCGATCCTCGCCAACCCGCACGCCCGCCGCGACGCGCCGCCGCCGTCCTCCGCCGGCGCGAATGGCCCGGGTCC
>JAOPZL010000097.1 GCA_025964175.1 Solirubrobacterales bacterium | reverse complement strand
CGCTCCTGATCGCCTCGCCCGCCGGCAGGCCCGGCGCGGGGAGCGGCGGTCCGTTCAACGTCGACCTGCTGCAGCTGACGTCGCCGGCGCCGGCACCGCTGCCCGCGGCCGCGCCGGCGGGCAGGGTCGTCTCGACGGGCACGCCGGGCCGGGGCACCCGCGCTGACATCGGCCTAGACGTGACCGAGCCCGGCTGGCTGATCCTCGGCCAGAGCTACTCGACGGGCTGGCGCGCCACCTGCAACGGCCGCTCCCTGGGCGAGCCGGTCCCGCTGGACGGCTTCGCGGTCGGCTGGCCCGTCGACCCCGGCTGCACGACCGCCGACATCACGTTCGCCGGCAACGTGCCGGTCAGGTGGGCGTTCCTGATCTCCGCCGTCGCGTCCCTGGCGCTGCTGATCTTCCTCATCGTCGCCGCCACCCGACGCCGGCGCGCCCCGGAGGCGGCGCCGGCGGGCCCCCCGGAGACGGAGCTGCTGCCGGAGCATCCGGCTGCTCGGCTCTCCCTGCGCCGCGCCCTCGCCATCGGCGTCGCCGCCGCGCTCGTCGGTGGGTTCGTGTTCGCGCTGCGGGCCGGGATCGTCATCGGGCCGCTGGTCTTCGTGATCCTGTGGCGCGGGATCGACGCCAAGCGGCTCTCGCTCGCCGCCGGCTTCCTGCTCGCCGTGGTCGTCCCGATCCTCTACGTCGCCGTGCCGATCCAGGACCGCGGCGGCTTCAGCTCCAGCGCGCCGCAGGACCGCATCGCCGCCCACTGGGTGGCGGTCGCCGCGATCGTGCTGCTGCTGCTCGCGCTCTACCGGGCGCTGGCCGGCGCGAAGGCCGAGCGGGCCCGCAGGCCCAAGACGAGCACGCCGGCCGCCACCACGCACTGAAGCCCGAGCACGATCGTCGCGTACTCCATGACGCCGTTGGACGTCGCGAGCAGCAGGAACGGCTCGACGACCGCGACGAGGCCGAGCACCCACAGGAACGAGGTGCGCCCCAGCGCGAGCATGTACTGGACGGTCAGGTAGGCGACGGCGAGGAGCGTCATCGCCAGCCCGAGGACCGGTAGCGCGCCGGCCGCCTGCGTCAGGTCCGGGCCGAACGCGATCCGCATCAGCTGGTTGGGGACGGCGACGAAGATCAGCAGCGCCGGTGTCGCGATGACCGCCAGCACGAGGAACGAGCGGCGCAGCACCGGGAGGGGGTCCTGGCCCGCGGCCGCGCGCCGGGTCGCCTCGGGCAGCAGCTGCAGCGCGATGCCGATCGCCACCCACACGACCGCCTTGGCCGCGACGGCCGCCGCGGCGTAGGAGCCCGCGGTGTCACCGCCGATCTGGTGCTTGACCACGATCACGTCGACGTTCTGGAGGACCGCGAGGAGCGCGAGGCCGCCGATCGGCGCCCATGCGCCCGCCAGCAGGGAGCGCAGCGTCCGCGCCGGCCTGGCGCCGTTCGCGCCGCCGAGCTTGCGGTGGATCTCCAAGCCCATCCACACCGAGGTCAGCGCGAAGGCCAGCGCCGTCCCCAGGAACGCACCGGTCACGCCGAGACCGAGCGCGTAGAGGACGAGGCCGCAGAGCAGGCGCCCGAACGCCTCCAGGAGCAGGGAGACCCCGACCGGCCGGTAGGCGTGCAGCCCCTGCAGCGCGCCGCGCTGCAGCGAGAGCAGCAGCCAGAGCGCACCGGTCGGCAGGATCGCGGCGGCCGCGAACGGGTACTCCGGCACGCCGATCAGGTGGCCGAGCGGGACCCGCAGCAGCAGCGACAGCACCGAGACGATCGCGACCGCGATCATCAGCTGCCGCGTCCAGCCGTTGAGCGTCGCGTGGAGCTTGGAGCTGTCGCCGAGGTGGTGCAGGGCGGTCTCGCGGGCGGCGGCGACCTGGATCGCCTGCCCGCCGACCATGAGGATCAGGAAGGTCGAGACGAGCGCGGCGAGCGAGCCGTAGCCGTCGGCGCCCAGCAGCCGGGTGAAGACGATCGTGAAGGCGAGCTGGATGCCGTTGGACATCAGCGTCGCGGCCGCCAGCCCACCGGCCCGGAAGGTCTCCGAGTGGCGCAGCCCGCGGCGCAGCGAGACGCGCGGCATGTCGGCGGCCCGCTCGAGCACCTCGAGGTTCGCGGTGGCGGTGTTCTCCCAGGTGAAGCCGCGGGCGCGCGCCTCGGCGGCGGCGCCGAGCTCGTCGCGGCGCTGGGGGTTCTCGACGAGCGCGCGGACCTTCTCGGTCAGCTCCTCGGGCGTGTCGGCCAGGAGGCCGGTCTCGCCGTCGACCACCGACTCGGCCAGCCCGCCGACACGCAGCGCGGCGGACGGCGTCCCGCAGGCCGCCGCCTCCATCACGGTCAGGCACCAGCCCTCGGCCGAGGACGCGGTCAGGTTCAGCCAGGCCCGCCCGTACAGCTCGGCCTTGTCCTCCTCGGGGACGAACCCGTGCAGGGTCACGCGGTCGTGCAGGCCGCGCTGGTCGATCTCGCGCTCGATGACCTCGCGCCACTCGCCGCTGCCGGCGATCTCCAGCCGCGCTCCGGGGATCCCCTCGAGCACGTCGAGGGCGACCTCGACCCGCTTGTACTGCTTGAGGCGACCGAGGTAGAGCAGCGTCGGGACCTCGGAGCGCTGCCCCTCGTGGAACTGGGACGGCTCGACGCCGAGGTAGGCGACGTGGATCATCTGCGGATCGATGTGCAGGCGCTCCACCATGTCGTCGTGGGCGGACTGCGAGATCGTCAGGATCGGCGTGCTCTGGTAGAGGAAGCGCAGCGGGATGTACTCGGCGATCAGCGCCGCGATCTTGCCGCGCCGTCCCAGCTCGGCGACGTAGTGGTCCTGGTGGACGTGGTGGACGAGCGCGACGCGCGGCTTCTTCAGGAACCACCACAGCGGCGTGAAGAACGCGATCCCGTTGATGACCTCCAGGACGACGTCGGCGTCCGCGCCCACGCCTTTGCGCACGGCTCGGGCGGCGCGCGGGAAGACGGTCAGGCGGCTGCCCATCCGGTGGATGGTCAGGTTCGGGCCAAGCTCCTCGACCTTGGCGGCACCCGGGTACGTCCCGGCGATCACCGTCACGGTGTGGCCCCAGGCGACCCAGCGGGCGACCTGCCCGTAGAGGTTGGTGCCGGTTCCGCCACCCTGGGGATGGGTCCAGTCGCGGTCGGTGAGGAGGAGGATGTGGAGCTTGCGGGCAGGGCTCAACGCGCTGCGACGGTATCGCAGGGGGTCGGCGGCACGTCTGCGGGCGGAGCTCCGGCGGCCGCGTGCGGAGTTATGTGGAGTCCGCCCGGCCCGGTGTACTAGGGTGCGGTCGATGCGCCTCCTGCGACGCATTCTTCCCCTGCTCCTGATCGCCCTCCTGGCTGGTGTCCCGGCCGTTGCGCATGCTCAGGGCGGGGCGGGGGACGACCAGTACTCCGATCCGTTCGGTCCCGCGAGCAGCGGCACGAAGACGACCCAGTCCAGCGGCTCCGGCTCGTCGAAGGGCTCGTCGAGCAACGGCTCGTCCTCGTCGGGCTCCAGCTCCTCGGGCTCGAGCTCCAGCGGCTCCAGCGCGGCCCCGGCCCCGGCCACCCAGTCGACGGCGCCGACGCTGAGCAAGGACCCCGGTCTCGGATCGAGCTCGCCCACCACCTCCACGGCCGCCTCCTCATCGCCCACGGCGACGACCGCCGAGCTTCCGCGCACCGGGATGGACGCCCCCGTCGTCGCCCTGCTCGGCCTCGGCCTGGTCGCCGCCGGAGTCGGCCTTCGCCTGCGCCTGCGCAGGGTCGATGGCCGCGCCGGCTGACCCACCTCCCGCGTCGCCCACCCGTGTCGTCGTCTCCGACGGCCCGGGGCGGACCGAGGCGCTGGGCGCCGACGTGGCCCGCACGCTGCGCCCCGGCGACGTCGTCCTGCTGTCGGGCGAGGTCGGCGCCGGGAAGACGACGTTCGTGCGCGGCGCGGCCCGCGAGCTCGGCCACGTGGGTCGCGTGACCAGCCCGACCTTCACGATCGTCAACCGCTACGAGGACGGCCGGGTGCCGATCTCCCACCTCGACCTGTACCGGCTGGGGGAGAGCGGCGGGCTGGACGCCGAGGACCCGTCGCTGCTGGCCGACGAGCTGGGCCCCGACCGGGTCGCGTTCGTCGAGTGGCCCGAGGCGGCCGGCCACGACTCCCTGGGCCCGATCGCCGCGCGGGTGACGCTGCGCCACGCCGGCGGGGACGCCCGGGAGATCGAGATCTCCCGATGAGCAACGTGGTCCTGGCCTTCGACACGGCGACCTCCTCGACCGCCGTCGCCCTCTCGGGCACGGCGATCGCGCACACCGCGGAGCTGCGCGACGACCCGATCGCCGGCCAGCGCCCCCGTCACGCCCAGGCGCTGCTCGGCCTGGCCCGCAACCTGCTCGAGGACGAAGGGCTGACCTTCGCCGACGTCGACCGGATCGTCGTCGGCACCGGTCCGGGCGGCTTCACCGGGCTGCGCATCGGCCTGGCCACCGCTCGCGCGCTGGCGCTCGGCTCGGGAGCGGAGATCGTCGGCGTCTCGACGCTGCGCACGCTCGAGCGTCCCGCCCGGGAGGCGGCCGGCGACGGCCAGGCCGTCGTCGCGATCCTCGACGCCCGGCGCGGTGAGGTCTTCGCCGAGGCCCGCCGGGGCATCGACCTGGTCCTCGAACCCGCCGCGCTCACCCCGGCGCGCCTCGCCGAGCTGACCATCGCGGCCGGCGCGTCGGCGGCGGACCCGTGGCTGGGCGTGGGGGACGGAGCGGTACGCTTCCGTTCGATCCTGGAGCCGGCCGGCATCGCGATTCCCGCGGACGACTCGCCCCTGCATCGCGTCAGCGCGACGGTCCTCTCCGAGCTCGGAGCCCGGGCCACCGCGGTGCCGCGGGCCGAGGTGCTGCCCGACTACCTGCGCCTGCCCGACGCGGAGATCACGCGCCGGGCGAGGTCGGATCCCTGAGCGCCATGGCCACCACCGCCCTGCAGATCCGCCGCCTCGCCTACGCCGACCTCCCGCAGGTCATCTCCGTGGAGCGGCGCGCGTTCCCGACGCCGTGGTCGCTGGCCATGTTCGTGCTCGAGCTGTCCAAGCCGGGCGGCGTCTGCCTCGCCGCGGTCCGCGACGGCGAGATCGTCGCCTACTGCATCTGCTCGCGCTACGACCTCGTCTGGCACCTGATGAACATCGCCGTCGACCCCGCGCACCGCCGCGAGGGCCTGGCCACGGCGCTGCTGGCCGAGCTGCTGCACCGCGTCGGCGACGACGCCGCCCGCGTCACCCTCGAGGTCCGCGAGTCCAACCACGCCGCGATCGACCTGTACGAGCGCTTCGGCTTCCGCGCCGCCGGCCAGCGCCGGCGCTACTACCAGGACAACGGCGAGGACGCGATCATCATGTGGCGCACCCCGGGAACGCTGGCCGGGAACCTCGACGACGTGCCCAACGCGAAGCCTCCCCGATGATTCTCGCCATCGAGACGAGCTGCGACGACACGTGCGCCGCGGTGATCGACCGCTCCGGCCTGATCCTGTCCAACGTCATCTCCTCGCAGGGGATCCACGACCGCTACGGCGGCGTCGTCCCCGAGATCGCCGCCCGCCACCACCTGGAGCTCGTCGACGTCGCCATCGAGGACGCGCTCGAGCAGGCCGACGTCGGCCTGGGCGACATCCGCCTGGTCGCCGCCACGCAGGGTCCCGGGCTGGTCGGCGCGCTGCTGATCGGCCTGTCGGAGGCCAAGGCGATCGCCGCGGCGCGCAACCTGCCGCTGGCGCCGGTCGACCATCTCCAGGGCCACGTCGCCGCCAACTTCCTCGGTCCCGAGCCGTTCGAGCCGCCGTTTTTGTGCCTGATCGCCTCGGGCGGCCACACGCTGCTGGCCCACGTCGAGGACCGCTTCGGCTTCACCGTGCTCGGGTCGACGCTGGACGACGCGGCCGGCGAGGCGTTCGACAAGGGCGCGCGGATGCTCGGCCTCGGCTACCCGGGCGGCCCCGCGCTGCAGCGCCTGGCGGCCGACGGCGACCCGACGGCGTTCAAGTTCCCCACCGCCGAGGGCGTCGACGGCCTGGACTTCTCGTTCGCCGGCGTGAAGACGTCGCTGCTGTACGCGCTCAGGGACAACCCGGACGCGCCGCGGCAGGACCTCGCCGCCTCCTACCAGGCGGCGATCGTCGAGCAGCTCGCCCGCCGGACCGAGAAGGCGCTGGAGCAGACCGGCATCGACCGCCTCGCCGTCGGCGGCGGCGTCGCGGCCAACGGTCCCCTCCGCGAGCGCCTGGCCCGGATCGGCGTCACCCTGCACGTCCCGCCGCGCGAGCTGTGCACCGACAACGCCGCGATGATCGCCTCCGCCGCCCGCTACGTGACGCCGCTGCTGCCCGGCGCGTATCTCGACCTCGACGCCTACGCCACCGGCCAACGCGCTCTGTGACCCCGGTCGTGACCCTCTACGGGCGCCCGGGCTGCCACCTGTGCGAGGAGGCGCTCGTCGTCGTGGAGGAGGCCGCCCGGAGCGTCGACTTCACGCTGCGCGAGGTGGACATCGAGTCCGACGACGAGATCTTCAAGGCGATGCTCGAGCGGATCCCGGTCGTGGCGATCGACGATGTGGAGCATTGCGAGCTGTTCGTCGACCTGGCGGCGCTGGTCGCGGCGCTATCTTCAACGCCTCAGTGACACCGGACGTCATGACCCAACCCGAGCGCCTCTCCCTCGGCGTGGCCGCTCGCCTCGCCCGCTACCTGCAAGTGCTGACGCAGGCGAAGAAGGAGGGCAAGGAGACGATCTCCTCCCAGGAGCTCTCCGAGTGGACCCACGTCAACTCGACGCAGATCCGCCGCGACCTCTCGGGCTTCGGCAAGTTCGGCAAGCGGGGCGTGGGCTACAACGTCGACTCGCTCGTCTCGCAGATCCGCAAGATCCTGCGCACGGCCGGGCAGCACAACATCGCCCTGTTCGGCGCCGGCCACCTCGGCCGCGCGATCGCCTCCAGCCACATCTTCGCCGACCATGGCTTCCGCGTCGTCGCGATCTTCGACAACGACCCGGCGAAGGTCGGCACCCCGGTCGGCAACGCCATCGTGCGCTCGGTCGAGGAGCTTCGCGCCGCGGTCGACGAGGACGACATCGTCGTCGGAGTCCTGGCCGTTCCGGGCGCCGCCGCCCAGCCGCTGGCCGACGCCCTGGTCGCCGCCGGAGTCAAGATCATCTTCAACTACTCCGAGGCGCTGCTGCAGGTGCCGCCGGAGGTGACGGTCCACACCTCCAGCCCCGCCGTGGACCTGCTGTACGCGCTGTACTTCTATCTGACCTAGATCCTTCCTGATGCCCATCGATCTTGATGCAGCGGAGGGGGTGTTCTCCGAGAGCGTCGACGGCACCGTCGGCCTGGAGGAAGAGTTCGCGATCCTCGATCGCGACAGCCTGTCGCTCGCGCCCCGCTTCGAGGAGCTGCGCGACAGCGCCGAGCCGGCCCTCGCGCCGCACATCACGGGCGAGCTGATCAAGAGCGAGATCGAGATCGTCTCCGGCCGCGGCGACGACATCGCCGACGCGCTGGTCCGCCAGCGCGAGGCGCGCCGGCTGCTGTTCGCCCACGCCGCGGCGAGCGGGATCGAGCTCGGCGCGTCGGGCACGCACCCGTGGTCGGACTACCGCGAGCAGGAGTTCATCGACACCGAGCACTACCGCCGCGTCTCGGACTCGCTGCGCTACGTCGCCAAGCGCAACAACACGTTCTCGCTGCACGTGCACGTCGGCGTCCACGGGCTGGAACGCGCGATCCGCGTCTGCGACCGGCTGCGCCCGGCGCTGCCCGCGCTGCTCGCCCTGAGCGCGTCCTCGCCGTTCGTCGACGGGATCGACTCCGGCCTGCACTCCGCCCGCACCCAGACCTTCACGAAGTCGTTCCCGCGCTGCGGGGTCCCCGACGCGTTCGGCTCGTGGACGGCGTTTCGCGATTACCTGCAGCTGCTGATCGACACCGAGTCGATCGTCGAGTACACGCAGGTCTGGTGGTCGGTGCGCCCGCACCTGTCCTTCGGCACGGTCGAGGTGCGCATCGCCGACGTCCAGGCCACCGCAGCGGAGTCGGAGGCGCTGGCCGCGCTGATCTCGGCCTGCGTGCTGGCGGCGGCGCGCGACATCGACGCCGGCGTCCCGTTCCAGGATCCGGCGCCGCGGCTCGTCGAGGAGAACATGTGGCGGGCGATCCGCCACGGGATGGACGGCACCCAGATCGATCTGACGAGCGGTCGCGTCGAGCCCGCGCGGACGGCGATCGAGCGGCTGATCGCGTGGTCGGGCGCCGACATCGTGCTGCCCGAGCTCAACGGCGCGCAGCGCCAGCGGCGCGCGCTGGATTCGGGCGCCTCGATGCAGGAGATCTACGCTCTACTGGTGCAGGAGACGCGAGCGTCATACAGCGGAAGTGAGGTGCGAGCATGAATGACCAGGAACGTCCGCCCACCGAGGAGGAGATGCGCGCGGCCTACGAGGCCGAGCTCAAGCGCGTCCGCGTCGACGACGTGCTCGTCCAGACCGTCGTGTCGCTCGTCAACCTCGGCGGCCGCAAGGCCGGGATCGCTCCCGGAACCGAGGACGAGCGCGACCTCGAGCAGGTCCGCCAGGCGATCGAGGGCGTGCGCGCCCTGCTCCCGCTCGTCGAGGAGGAGCTCGGCCCGGACGCCGCGCGCGTTCGCGAGGCGCTGAGTCAGCTGCAGATGATCTACGCCCAGAGCTCCGGCGCCTCCGCGGGAACCGCGGGACCGCCCGACGGTCCCGGCGCCCCGCCCAGCGCCGCGCCGCCGGCACCCGAGGAGCCGCCGAAGTCGCGGCTCTGGGTCCCCGGGCAGTAGATCTGACCGGCACTTCGGTCCCCCGCGCGGCGCCCTCGATGGCGCCGCGCGCCTTGACTTCGACGTAACAACCGTCACAAGCGATACGCTGCTGCCGCTTTCGCCCGGGGTCGCGGTCGACGGCGCTGGCCGGCGCATCCGCGGCCCCACATCATCGTGTGGAGGAGTGACGTTGAGTGACTTCCTGATCGACCACGGTGTCGTGGTCGCACTGGTGTGTGCGGGTTTGGCCGTGCTCTACGGAGTGACCACCGCGAGATCGCTGCTTGCCCTGTCGCCCGGAAACGAGCGAATGCAGTTCATCTCGGGGGCCGTGCAGCAGGGCGCCCGGGCCTATCTGAACCGCCAGTACTCGATCATCGCCGTCGTCGGCGCCGTGCTGTTCGTCGCGCTGATCTTCGTCCAGGACTTCTCGGTCGCGGCGGGGTTCGCGGTCGGCGGCGTGCTCTCGGGCGCGGCGGGCTACATCGGCATGAACGTCTCGGTGCGGGCCAACGCCCGTGTGGCCGAGTCGGCGCGCGGCGGCGTCGCGAAGGCCCTGGACGTGGCCTTCCGCGGCGGCGCGATCACCGGCCTGCTCGTCGTCGGCCTGGCCCTGGTCGGGGTGGCGGGCTACTACGGCGTGCTGACGTGGATCTTCGACGACACGCCCAAGCAGGCCGTCGACGCGCTCATCGGGCTGGGCTTCGGCGGGTCGCTGATCTCGGTCTTCGCCCGGCTCGGCGGCGGCATCTTCACCAAGGCCGCCGACGTGGGCGCCGACCTCGTCGGCAAGGTCGAGGCGGGCATTCCCGAGGACGATCCGCGCAACCCGGCGGTGATCGCCGACCACGGGGGCGACAACGTGGGCGACTGCGCGGGCATGGCGGCCGACCTGTTCGAGACCTACGCCGTGACCGCGGTCGCGGTGATGCTGCTGGGGGTCCTGACCTTCTCGGTCGGCGATGCGAGCCAGGTCGCGGTGTACCCGTTGATCCTGGGCGCGGTGGCGATCATCGCGTCGATCATCGGCACCTTCGCCGTGAAGGGCGTCAACGTCGAGCGCGCGCTCTACCAGGGCCTCGTCGTGTCGGGCGTGATCGCGGCGATCGCCTTCTACCCGGTCACGAAGTGGCTGATGGACGGCGTCACGCTCAAGGTCGCGGGCGGCAGCTCGCCCAGCGTGGGCGACCTCTACCTGTGCTCGCTGATCGGGATCGGCGTCACGGCGCTCCTGTTCGTGATCACCGACTTCTACACCTCGACGCGGTTCGGCCCGGTCAAGAAGACCGCGGCCGCCTCGCAGACCGGCCACGCGACGAACATCATCCAGGGTCTGGCCTCGGGGATGCAGGCCACGGCGCTGCCGGCGCTCGTCCTCGTTCTCGGCATCTTCGGCGCCTGGAAGCTGGCCGGCGTCTACGGGGTCGGCATCGCGGTGATGGGCCAGCTGTCGTTGACCGGCCTGATCGTCGCCCTGGACGCGTTCGGTCCGATCACCGACAACGCGGGCGGCATCGCCGAGATGGCGGACCTGCCCGAGGACGTGCGCACCGTGACCGATCGCCTCGATGCGGTCGGCAACACGACGAAGGCGGTGACGAAGGGCTACGCGATCGGCTCTGCGGTGCTCGCGGCGGTGGTGCTGTTCGCGGCCTTCCGATCCGAGCTCGCGGCCGAGGGCGAGAGCATCCTGTTCGACATCGGCGACCCGCCGGTGCTGATCGGGCTGCTGCTCGGCGGCATGATGGTGCTCCTGTTCGCCTCGCTGTCGATGGAGGCGGTCGGCCGTGCGGCCGGCGCCGTGGTCGAGGAGGTGCGACGCCAGTTCCGCGAGAAGCCGGGGATCATGGACGGCACCGAGCAGCCCGACTACGAGCGGTCGGTCTCGCTCGTCACGGCCGCGGCGCAGAAGGAGATGGTCGTCCCGTCGCTGATCCCGATCGTCTTCACCGTCGTGGTGGGGATCATCAGCATCAAGGTGCTGGGCGGGCTGCTCATCGGGGTGATCATCGTCGGCTTCTTCTTCGCGGTGATGATGACGGCGGGCGGTGGCGCGTGGGACAACGCGAAGAAGCTGATCGAGGACGGCGCGTTCGGCGGCAAGGGCTCCGACGCCCACGCGGCGTCGGTCACCGGCGACACCGTCGGCGACCCGTTCAAGGACACGGCCGGCCCGGCCATCAACCCGATGATCAAGGTCGCGAACATCGTCGCGATCCTGATCATCCCGATCATCACCTAGACCTGGCGAGCATGGCGTCGCGCGTCGCGGGCCCTCCCCGCGGCGCGTGGCTCGCAGCTCAGCCGGCCAGCTGGACGGTGATCGTCACCGGGTCCAGGGCCTTCACGTCGCCCAGCGAGGGCCGCCCCGGCGCGTCCTGGAAGGCCGCGACGAGCTGCTCGCCGCCGGGAGCGATGGTCGCGGGCGCGGCCGTCCACGTGAGGGTGTTGCCGTCGGGCGAGGCGGTCGGCGGGGTGGAGAGGTCCACGGTCGCGATCGTGCGAGTGGTCAGCGCGACGACCGGGGTGCCGTGGTAGCCCGACTCCGAGCTCGCGGTCAGCGTGCCCCGGGAGCCGCGCAGGACGATCGCGACGTTGCCCAGCGTGACCCAGATCCCGTGCGCCCCGGCGCCGTCGGCGGCGGACACCTGGTAGCCGATGCGGAACCCGCCCTTGCTCGTGACCGTGCCGGTGCGCGCCGCCGCGTCGTAGGCGCCGCCGGTGACGGGCAGCGCGAACGACCCGTCGGCTGACTGGGCGACACCGCCGGAGACCAGCGGCGTGAACGCGGTCTGGAACACCGAGCGCAGCGCGGGGGAGTAGCCCCAGGAGATCGTCCCGGCCGTGATCGGGCGGCCGGTCGCGGTGGCCTGGGCGGGGTCGGGCGCCGTGGTCGCCGCGCCCGGATCCAGCGCGATCCGCCCGATGACGACGCCGGCCCGCAGCGTCCGCTTCGGCTTCAGCTCGCGCCCGAGCATGCGGGCTCCCTCCTGCGTGAGGGCGAGCGAGGAGCCGGCGACCGTGAACAGCGTCCGCCGTGTGCCGCCGTGCACCCGGGCGGCGACCTGGCTGCGCAGCTCGGTGGTGACCCGCAGCCCGGTCAGCGCGACCGACCGCCGGCCGGCCCTCAGGCGCACGCTCCCGCGCAGGTCGGTGACTGTCGCGGAGCCCCGGGCGGTGGTCGCGGCCACGGGCAGCGACACCTGCCGCGGCGCGCTCACCCCGGCTCGCGAGAGCGCGGACCCGAAGCTGATCGTGGTGTCCGCGGCGGCGGTGGCGGCGATCGCGGCGGTGGCGGAGGCGATCGCGGCGCCGGCCACGAGGTGGCGAA
>JAOPZL010000076.1 GCA_025964175.1 Solirubrobacterales bacterium | reverse complement strand
GGCGCGCTGGGCGACGCGGTGGCCGCAGCGGTCGCGGTGGCGCCGGTCGGGGACGTCGGGCCGGATCCGCCGCAGCCGGTGAGCGCGAGCAGGAGCGCGGTCGCGCCGGCGGCGAGGGCGGCGGTCGGGGAGAGGGGCACGTGGGGGATGCGGGAACGCGCCACCGGCGGATCATCGCGCGCGGGGCGCACCGCTACCGCTCGAACAGCGTGCTGAGGATGACCTGCGTCTCGGTGCGGATCACGCCGGGCATGTTGCGCAGGCGCTCGAGGGTCTGCTCGAGGTGGATGGTGTCCCGGGCGCGCACGTGCAGGATCGCTGCGGCCTCGCCCGCCAGCGTGTGCGCGGCCTGGACCTCCGACACCGGCCGGATCGCCTCGGCGAGGCGTGACGCGTGCATGTGGCCCTCGACGTGCAGGAAGACGACGGCCTGGGTCGTCCAGCCCGCGACGGCCGGATCGACGATCGCCGTGTAGCCGCGGATCACCCCGTCGGCCTCGAGCCGGTCGACGCGGCGCTTGACCGCCGGAGGCGTGAGCCCGACCCGCTCGCCGATCTCGCGGAACGACTGCCGGGCCCCGTCCCGGAGGCTCGCAACGATTGCCTGGTCGATCTCGTCCATCACCCGGCCATTGTGCCACCTACGGACAACGAAGTGCCATTGCCCGAGCCTGTGCGAGAGCGGAACATTCACGGTCATGAGCACGATCGAGTCGCCACCGGTGACGGCCACGAGCGAGCTGCTCTCGCTCTACGCGCAGATGCGCCGCACGCGCGCGCTCAACGACGAGGCGATCGCGCTGCAGCGCCAGGGCGCGCTGACCGGCTTCCCGCCGTGCACCGGGCAGGAGGCGGCGCAGGTCGGGTCGGCCGCCGCGCTGGACCCGGCCGTCGACTTCGCCTTCCCGACCTACCGCGAGCTCGGGGCGATGCTGACGCTCGGCATCACGCCGCTCGCGCTGATGGCCCCGCACCGCGGGCTCTCCTTCGGCGGGGCGTTCGACGCGCGCGAGGCGCACGTCGCGCCGATCAACGCGGTCGTCGGCGGGACGGCGCTGCACGCGGTCGGGTGGGCGATGGGGGCCAAGCTCGACGGGGAGGAGGCCTGCGCGCTCACCTACTTCGGCGACGGCGCGAGCTCGCAGGGGGAGGTCCACGAGGCGATGAACTTCGCCGCGATCTTCGAGCTCCCCGTCGTCTTCCTCTGTCAGAGCAATGGCTGGGCGATCTCGACGCCGACCGAGCGCCAGGTCGGCGGCGGGTCGGTCGCCGCGCGTGCGGCCGGCTACGGGCTGCCGGGCGAGCAGGTCGACGGCAACGACGTCCTCGCCGTCCGCGACGCGACCGCCCGCGCCGTGCACCGCGCCCGCTGCGGGGGCGGCGCGACGGTGATCGAGGCGTTCACCTACCGCCTCGGGCCGCACTCGACCTCCGACGATCCGTCCCGCTACCGCGACCGCGCGGAGGAGGAGGCGTGGGAGAGCCGCGACCCGATCGACCGCGCCCGCGAGCAGCTGCGCGGGAGCCTGGACGACGCCGAGGACCACTTCGCCCGGATCGAGCACGAGATCACGCTGGAGCTCGACGCGGTCCGCGCCGGCCTCGGCCTCCTGCAGGCGCCGACCATGCGCGAGCAGATGGAGCTCGCCTACGCGCGCATGCCCGCCGCGACCCGCGCGGCCAACGCCGCATGGCTGCAGGACGGCATCGATGGCTGAGTGGACGATGCAGGAGGCGCTCAACGCGGCGCTGGCCGACTGCCTGGCCGACGACGACCGCACGCTGATCCTGGGGGAGGACGTCGGGCGCAACGGCGGCGTGTTCCGCGTCACCGCGGGCCTGCAGGAGCGTTTCGGCGAGCAGCGCGTCTTCGACACCCCGCTGGCCGAGGCGGGAATCCTCGGCACCGCGGTCGGGCTGTGCATGCACGGCTTCCGCCCGATCGCCGAGATGCAGTTCGACGGCTTCACCTTCCCCGCGTTCAACCAGCTCGCCGCCCACGTCTCCAAGCTGCGCACCCGCTCCGGCGGCGCGTTGAACCTGCCGCTGACGCTGCGCGTGCCGTCCTACGGCGCGATCCGCTCGCCCGAGCACCACTCGGAGTCGATCGAGACGTTCTGCGCCCACCTGCCGTCGATCAAGGTCGTGTCGCCGTCGACGCCGAGCGAGGCGTACGCGCTGCTGCGCGCGGCCGTCGCAGATCCCGATCCGGTCGTGTTCCTCGAGCCCAAGAGCCGCTACTGGAGCCGTGAGGAGCGCGTGGCGGGCGACGACCTCGTGGGCGCGGGCGCGCGACAGTCAGGCGCCGACGCCGACGCCGAGCGGGGCGACGGGTACGCCAGCCGCATCGTCCGCTCCGGCAGCGACGTGACGCTGATCGCGTGGGGAGCGTGCGTGCAGCGCTGCGTGCAGGCCGCGGCGTTCGCCGCGGAGGACGGCGTGGAGGTCGAGGTGCTCGACCTGCGCTGGCTCAAGCCGCTGGACGTCGACGGCCTCGTCGCCTCGGTCGCTCGCACCCGGCGCGCGGTCGTGGTCCACGAGGCGCCGGTCACGCTCGGCCTCGGGGCCGAGGTCGCCGCGCTGCTGGGCGAGCGCCTCTTCGGGACGCTCGCCGCGCCCGTCGGCCGCGTCGGCGCCCCCGACATGCCCTATCCGGTGGCGGCGCTGGAGGACGAGTACCTGCCCTCGCCCGACCGCATCCTGCTGGCCATCCAGCGGACCTTCGACGCGGTCGCCGCCTGATGGCCTCGCACACGTTCACGCTGCCCGACCTCGGCGAGGGACTGGTCGAGGCGACCGTGCTCGAGTGGCTCGTCGCGGTCGGCGACGGCGTGGAGCGCAACGCGCCGCTGGTCGAGGTGGAGACGACGAAGGCGAGCACCGAGCTGCCGTCCCCGGCCGGCGGGACGGTGCTGGAGCTGCACGCGGCCGAGGGCGAGACGGTCGCCGTCGGCGCGCCGCTCTTCACGCTGGAGATCGCCGCCGAGAGCGGGATCGTGGGGACGGTGCCCGCGGAGGCGCCGCCGACGCGCCGCGTCCGGCTGCGCCCGCCCGCGGCGCGATGATCGCCGCGAGCATCCCGGTCATCGCCGCCCGCTCCGCCCCCGGCGCCCAGTCCGGGGACGCCGCGGGACCGCCGGTGCTGCTCGTGCACGGCTTCGGCTCCGATCACGCGAGCACCTGGGCCTCCAGCGGCTGGACGGCCGCGCTGGACGCGGCCGGCCGAAGGTGGATCGCCGTCGACCTCCCCGGTCACGGCACCGCGGCCCGGCCCACCGATCCGGCCGCCTACGCGCTGGAGGAGCTCGTCGCGGGCCTGGCCGCGGTCGCGCGGGAGGAGGGCCCGGTCGATCTCGTCGGCTACTCGCTGGGAGGCGAGCTCGCGCTGCGGCTGGCCGGCGCGCAGCCCGGGCTCGCGCGGCGCGTCGTGGCCGGCGGCATCGGATCGCACCCCCCGCCGGAGCTGGGGGCCGTCGCGGGGATCCCGCTCGACGCCGCGCTGCTGGCCTGCGCCGAGGGCGTGCAGCAGAGCCCGCGCGACCCCGCGGCGCTGACCGCCTTCTCCGGGAGGACGCTGCTCTTCGCCGGCACCGAGGACCCGATCGCCGACGGCCTGGACGTGCTGGCGGACGCGATGGAGGACGCCGAGGTCGTCTGGCTGGGCCGTCGCCACCACCGCAGCACGCTCTCGGCCAGCACGCTCAAGCGCCGGGCGATCGCCTTCCTCGCGGAGGGATGAACGCCGGTGCGCCAACCGCGAGAGCCCCGGTGGGGCTCGAGCGGACGCACCAATCCCCACCCAGGCTTCTTCGCAGCCGCGGCGATCCCGGATCAGAACATCCGCTGATCCGATCGCCAGGGCAGGGGCGCAACAACCGGCATCCCCTGACCGACCAAGGAGTCGACCAGAAATGCCGCAGCACGAAGTTCTCAACCTCGAGCAGTTCGACACGGACGGGGCGCTCCTGGAGACCGGCGCTCAGCTGGACGGGGACACTCGCGCCTCGTTCTTGAAGAAGATGGGCATCGGCGCCGCCGGCCTCGCCGGCTCGGGTGCCCTGCTCGCCGGGCTGCCCTCGATCGCCTCGGCCAAGGGCGTGCCGAAGAGCGACGTCGCGATCCTCAACTTCGCCCTGACGCTGGAGTACCTGGAGGCGACCTTCTACACCCAGGCCGCCACCAACCTGGCCTCCAGCTCGTACGCGTCGTTCGCCCAGCTCGTCCGCGATGACGAGAACGCGCACGTCGCCGCCCTCAAGAAGGCGCTCGGCAGCGCCGCCGTGAAGAAGCCGACGTTCGACTTCGCTACGGCCGTGACCGACCAGGCCACCTTCCTGAAGACGTCGTTCGTCCTGGAGAACACCGGCGTCGCCGCGTACCTCGGGCAGGCCGGCCACATCAAGACCCCGGCGATCCTCGGCGCCGCCGCCTCGATCCTCACGGTCGAGGCGCGTCACGCCGCCGCCATCGCCACGCTCATGAACGCCAACCAGCTCTCGGGTGCCAACGGCATCACGCCCAACGGCCCCTTCGACAAGCCCCAGAGCAAGGCGGCCATCCTCAAGGCCGTCGCCGCCACGGGCTTCATCAAGGGCTGAAGGAGTCCTCACATGCCCAACATCGGACCCATGGAACTGATCGTCGTCCTGGCCATCGCGCTGATGGTCCTCGGACCGAAGAAGCTGCCCGAGGTCGGTCGATCCGTCGGCAAGGGCCTGCGCGAGTTCAAGGACTCGGTGTCGGGCAACCGTGACGACGACGAGCGCGAGTCGCTCACGGCCGCCGTGCCCGCCCCCGTGGCGGCGCCGGCCCGGGAAGTTCACACGCCTTCCTGATTGACTCCCGCCCGATCGGGGAGGATGAAGGTGTAGTCCGCGATCGAGCCCCGCTGAACAAGCGGGGCTCGTCGTCGTTTCGGGCCCGGCTAGAGCGAGCGCGACGACCAGAGGACCGCGGCGAGGATCACCGACACGAGGCCGATGACCAGGCCGACGATCCAGCCGGCGACGTCCTGGCTGACCAGGATCGCGCCGAGGAGGACGTCGATGCCGACGATGCCCGCCGTGGCGATGATCCGCACCAGGCCGCGCTCGACCTTCGTGCGGCGGTGCTCGCGGCCCGGGAGCATCGTGCCGGGCTCGGCTTTCGGGGCGGAGCGCGGCGGCGACGAGGACGCCGGGGTGGCGGCGGGCGGGCCCGCCGCCGGGTCAGCCGCGTCCGGGAGCGCGGACGGCGCCTCGAGCTCGGTGGCCGGGGGCGGCTGCGCCCAGTCGGGGTCGGATGGGGTGTCGCCGCGCTCGGTGCCCATGCGCAGAACCTACCCCGGTGGACGATCGCGCATCCGCCGGGGCCCGGTCCTTGCTCCGGCGCGCGTCGGGTTGGCGCAGGACGGTGATCGAACATGGGAGGGGACGTCCGCGCAAGGGCTAGTGGGAGGGGCGCGGCGCGCGGCCGCGGTGGACGAGCAGGCGGGCGACGCCGCGCAGGTCGGCGGTCGCGGTCGCGACGAGGTCGACGCGCGAGTCGGGGTCGTCGACCCAGTCGACCGGCACCTCGTGGATGCGCAGGCCGCGACGCTGGGCGAGGACGAGCAGCTCGGTGTCGAAGAACCAGGCGTCGTCGCGGACGTCGTCGATCAGGCCGGTCAGGACGTCGGAGCGCACGGCCTTGAACCCGCACTGGGCGTCGCTGAAGCGGGCCCGCAGGACGAGGTGCAGGATGCGGTTGTAGGCGCGGGAGATGAGCTCGCGCCTGGGGCCGCGGACGACGCGGGCGCCGCGGGCCAGCCGCGAGCCGATCGCCAGGTCGCTGTGGCCCGACATCAGCGGCGCGACGAGCGGCAGCAGGCCGCGCAGGTCGGTGGAGAGGTCGACGTCCATGTAGGCGACGACGTCGGCCTGGCTCGCCGTCCAGGCGGTGCGCAGGGCGAGGCCGCGGCCCTTGCGCTCCAGCCGCATCGACGCGACGCCGACGAGCGTCTCGCTCAGCGTGCGGGCGATCTCGGGCGTGCGGTCCGTCGACGCGTTGTCGACGATCACGATCCGCCAGCGGAACGGGAACGCGTCGCTCAGGAAGCGGTGCAGGCGCAGGACGCTCGAGGCGAGCGCGCCCTCCTCGTTGTAGACGGGCACGACGACGTCGATCTGCGGGCGCCCCGAGCTGGGCAGGCGATCGG